>JAGHCS010000071.1 GCA_021160355.1 Candidatus Cloacimonadota bacterium | reverse complement strand
GTCGACACCTTTTGAAAGCGGCTTTACTTTCACAAAATACTCACTTAAAAATATTTCTCTATTCTTGCGCTCTGAATAAAAATGTATATCCTGAAAATTAATTATCTTATGCCATTCAATAGATTTATCATCAGAAGTAATTCGTATATGCTCCCCAGTTGATGGCAACTTATAAGAAGAACTCATATACGCAACTTCTTTGAGAAAGAAATTTTTCGGCAGATTCACGTCAAGTTTTTTTCTTATTTCCTTTTCTGGTCGCATTTCAAGCATAGAGAAAGTAAAGATTTCCTTTCTTCCTGCCATACCGAGACTGAGTGGAGGTCCGAAAGATATTTTTGGATGTCGGTTATATCCCTCAGTGTGATAGATGGGCAAAGAACTCTTTCGAAGAATTGTGTAAATGAGAGCGGAAAGCTCCTTGTGGGAAATGAAACGCAACTTGTCGCCCTTTTCATAAAAAACTTTGTATGTGAATCGCGAATTTTCCCATTGAGCATCTTTTTCTAATTTAACTGAATCCTTATTTGATTTTGTGATTTTGGTTGTATAAATTGGCGACATATTTTCACATATTCCACACTGCAAACATTCACCATCCCGGCAATCTTCGGTTAAGATTTGCTGTCTGGATTTATTATATTCTTCGGCTAAATAATCTTTTTTGATACCACAGTCGATATGATCCCACGGAAGATATGAATCAACAGGTATTTCCTTATAATAGTCTGTAAAATCAATTCCATTTCTCTCAGCCGCACGTTCCCATAATGAATAATCAAAAGATGTATTCCATGCATCGAATTGAGCGCCGCTCTTGTATGCTTCATATATAAGTTTTCCGATTGTCCTGTCTCCCCGTGCAATTACTGCTTCGAGCTTTGATTGCTCTATCGTGTGATATTTTATGGAGATTTTTTTAATATGTGAAAAATAATTTTTAATTATGGAGACTTTATACAGGAATTCTTCTGATGAATCCTGCCTGCACCACTGAAAAGGCGTGTGAGTTTTGGGCACGAAGGGTGCGATGCTGACATTGATCTTTGCAATTCTTTTCGGATTTATCGCGTACATTTTTTCAATGAGTGTGATAATTGCTTCAATATCTTCTTCGGTTTCGTCAGGAAGCCCGACCATGAAATAAAGTTTGATCGAGCGAATGCCGAGATTTAGAGCATTTGATACAGAAGCTAGAATTTCTTCTTCACTGATATTTTTATTAATACTGTCTCTGAGTCGTTGAGACCCGGCTTCCGGCGCGAGTGTAATTGTCTTGCCAAGAATTTTTGCAAGCTTGGGCTGGAAGCTATCATCAAAAGAATCAATCCGAAGAGAGGGGAGAGATATTGTGATATTTGATTTGGGAAGAGTTTGCATGAGCGAAGAAAGAAGTGGTTGGATTGAGGTATAATCAGAAGTAGAAAGCGAATTTAAAGAGATTTCCTCCCAGCCGTTGAGTGCAATGTCTTCATAAATTTGTTTTTCCAGTAAGCTGCAATCCCGCTCTCTCACTGGACGGTAGATCATGCCTGCCTGGCAAAAGCGGCATCCGCGTGTGCATCCTCTCATTATTTCAAATGCAGGTCTGCGATGCACAATATCTATTATCGGCATCAATTGAGGAAAGTGCATTTTCTTTGGATCGTTAAAATCCTTAAAAAATCTTCTCGTAATTCGTGAAGGCACATCCTTACTTTTAGGCTCGATATACGTTCCCGAATCATTACTTATCTGAGTATAAAATTTAGGAACATAGATTCCCTCAATTTGCGAGAGGAGTAGTAATTTATTTTCTCTTGTTTCCTGCTTGTTATTTTTGAGGAGTTCTGCAATTTCGAGTATCACATCCTCACCATCGCCTATAACAAAGGCATCAATAAAGAGAGAAAGTGGTTCGGGATTGTATGCTACGGGACCACCTGCAATGACGACCGGATCGGATTCTGTTCTTTCTTCAGACAACAAAGGGATTTGTGCAAGATCGAGCATCAAAAGGATATTGGTGCAGGAAAGTTCATACTGAAGCGTAAATCCTAAAATATCGAAATCTCTCAACGGAACAGAATCTTCAATTGAAAAGAGAGGAATGGATTTTTCCCTCAATAATTTGATAAGGTCGACATCGGGGGCATACACTCTGTCTGCTGCAAAATGTTTATCATTATTAATTATTGAGTAAAGAATCTTGAGACCAAGATGGGACATGCCGACTTCATAAAGGTCGGGAAATGCAAGAGCTATATTGAAATACTGTTCCGATATTTTTTTCTTTTTAGTATTGAGCTCGTTGTTTGTATATCGTCCCGGTCTTTTAAGAAAATAGAGGTATTTTGAAATATCAATTGTGCGCACATCATTCCTTGCTGTGAATTATCTGTTTTTCACATAACTCGGGAATACATGCCACGGTACATCTTTCCCCTTCAGGATATATTTTTTGTAAAAATCCTCTTTTTTATATGAGTATAATTGGGTTTGTTCCAGCTTAACATCATTGCCGAGTACATTCGTGCTGTCTTGAGCTGCGAGGACTATGCTCTTATCCTCAAACAGGTCACGGTGCAAAACTCCTTTTTTCTGTAGATTCAACCCAATCATAAAGAGTATGACTACGATCACTACAAGTGCGGTAAGTTTAAAAAACACTTTTGGAATTAATATTTTCTTTGCATTTTCCTTTGTTAATTTTGCAAACGATACATGTTGTTTTTTCTCTTTCGGAGTATATTGTTCTTTGTAGAGATTCATGGTTTTGTCAATATTGGCTCCGATATAACGAGCATAGTTCAGAATATGCATCCGCGCAAACCTGATATCGAGCAGTTCATGAAGGGAGTCATTCTCGATCGCATCCAGAAACTGGATCTTAATCATTGTTTTCGCATGCACATCTTCAAGAGTTATATTTTTGAATATCCGGAACGCTTTGAGGTACCCACCCAGCGTTTCCAGGATTTGGTTATCTTTTTTTTCTGAAAATTTTATCGCCATTAAAATCCTTTATTTCCATAATACATACATCATCAACGAACCTGCGACATTGCAGGCAATATCTTTGTAACTAAAATGCTGCCCCTTAACTTTATCGTCAAAAATTTCTTTCATTATTCCATATAAAGTGGTCAAACTAACTGCCCACGTTCTACTTGTTCCTGATTCTATATGTGCTGCATTTTTCAAAGTCTCGTACTGCCAGCAATAGATGAAGGCAGAAGAGAGAAAATGTGAATAAGAATCATGGGCGAACAACGGTTCATTGAACAGCTTAACCGGTTCTGCGTCCAGTCGATAGGTGCATGAACACAGCACAAGAAGTGTGATCATCACGATTAAAAATTTCATAAAAAATCGACCATCAAAAAAAAATAAAAGAATTGCAGCTCTCGGGCACACAATTCTTTTATCGAAATAAATGTTCAAAAAGTTTAGGGCAACCAACTCTTATCTATCACATCTTCAGCGTCTTCAACTGACCAATAATCTTTATCAAAATTATAAATGACCCTTGCGCCGGCTTTGCCGAATTTGGACGTTGTAGTCGCAATGACCGTTGTGTCAGTGAGTGAAAATTCGAAATATTGTTTATTCTCAAGCTCTGTAGTAAGGTTGAGCATGGTTACGTCAAAGGCATAATAGCCCTGCTCTTCGTTAAACTGCTCGTTTGCTTGCAGAATGATGTCAAAGGTCGGAAAGACCTCAAGGTTCATTCGATCTTTATTACGTTTTTCTCCAATTGCCGGGAAAACGAGGATCACGATTATACCCACGATCAGTATAACCATCAAAACTTCTATCAATGTCGCCTTTTTTGCAGGATTTTGCTGTGCCATCGCACCTCCAATTTGGTTATATAATTTGAAAAGCCATGTAAGCTTGTCAAAATATTTGTGAATGAAAATGCCTATGACATTTATGGATGAAGAAAAAATTGACACCTTTTACGCAATTTTCACCAATCTATGTAAAGGAAAAAATATGACGGCAAATAAATATAATTGGAAGAATGTATTGGGAGGACATACCCCTCCCCCGAATATTGCGAAACTAACGACTATTATGCATGTTAGATTAATCCTCATAATTCAAACATCAGTTGTAACCCAACAAAAATGTTATCACAATATTAATACACATCCCCCAAAATGAAGAACCTAATTATTGTAGCACTGTTGATACTGATGATACCGTCAACAGGAATTGCAGAAGTGGTCATTATTCCAGACGATTATACAGCGATACAGCAAGGAATCGATGCAGCAAGTCCAGCTGATACGATCAAAGTAAAATATGATACATATAATGAGTCCCTCAAAATCAATAAAGATATCCTGATAACAAAATATGGTTCGCAAAAGCCGATCATAACAAATCCTGTTGGAGCAACAATAACCATCGAAAATGCAAATGCAGTCGTATCTGGTTTTGATGTCCAAACCTCACATCTATACGGAACGGGAATACTTATATTTAACACTGAATCATCGAAAATTGAGGACTGCACACTATCGAAGTTATTTACAGGAATATGTGCTATAGAATCCTCAGTGAATATAGAAAGGTGCATACTATTTGATAATGATATTGGGATATATTTTTCAGGTGACGGAGTAGTTTCACAAGTTATGAATTGTACGTTATACAGGAATCAGACAGGAATTTATACTTTATCAAAAAGTACAAGGATTATGAACACAATTCTTTTTGATAACTCAAATGTAGATATAGTCGGCTCGCCAGATGTAACCTATTCCAGCATCGAAGATTGGAATACCGGAACCGGAAATATCGACGATGATCCACAGTTTGAAGATGCTGAAAATGGAGATTTTCATTTGAAATGGGATTCAACTCATTTCTCCCCCTGCATAGACACCGGCGATCCTGACATGGACTGGGATGACGACAATACACCACCGGATATGGGTGCTATAGCTGCAGTTGGGCATAAATGGGATAGCTGGAATCTACCCAAAGAAGAGGGGGGAGAATGGCGTTGGATGTGCTATCCTGTGCTTAACAGAATTACTAATACTCCCGAGGATGCCGATATGGCAATGTATCTGTTTGAGGATATCATAGAAGTTCCATATATTTATCTGGATGAAATACAATGGAGACCGGTTGGTGATCCTTCGAATATCCAAACAATTTATTATGATGAAGGTACTGAAGAATGGCAGAATACAGATCATATTGTAACTAGTAGGCAGGGTTATAAATTCAAAATGTTCAATGAGGAACCTGTCCCGATCAATATATCAGGATTCTTAGAATCTTCAGATACTGAGATACCATTAGTTGCTGATGAAAACGAGAACTGGATCGGGTATTTCTTAGAAGAAAATCAGGATGTGAATGACGCCTTTGAAGGTTCGATGGATAATCTTTACTTTATTCAAACTCAGAATTGGACTTACCAGAGGGAGGAACCTATACCTGGTTCACCATGGATTAGACCCCAGGACAGAAGAGTAATCAACTATGGAGATTGTGTCGTAGTGAAATGCTTTAATAATGATGAAGATTTTGTTTGGAGCTTCGAGGGTGGTAAACCTCCTCAAGAGCGAGAACAAACTGATTACTTCGAATATGAAGAAGAAGCTGATTATGTACCAATATATGTTGAGCTTGACCCTGATGATATGCCAACTGAAGTGGCGGTCTTTGTGGATGATGAATGTATGGGTGCCGAGAAAGTGACCAGCGAATTCGTGCAGATTCGTTCTTATGTCCTCGATGGGACCACTGGAGAAATAAACATAGGATTGTATTACGGTGAAAAGAATGGGAGTAGAAAATTCAAAGATTACTTTATCTACGAACCTGTACGAATGAACTTCTACAAAGGAACTATAAAATTGAATGAAATCAAAGACTATTACATGATCTCACTAAGAGAAAACAGTAGTACCTATACTCCAAGCACATATCTGATCTCAAGCTTCCCGAATCCAGTTACTCAAGATGTGAACGTTCAGTACATCGTACCTAAGGATGAAAAAATATCTCTAGAGGTTTATAACTGTAGAGGTCAATATGTTACAACATTGGTTGATGGTGAAAAAGCCAAAGGATTTTATTCAGTTAGATGGGATGCAAAAGATAAATATGGAAAAAACTTGGCAAATGGTGTGTATTTCTTCAGACTATCGACTAGTAAAACAGAAGTAATAGAAAAGATGTTAATAATGAAATAAGTAAATAACAGGGGGTGCATCATCATGGTGCAACCCCAATAAAAAGAAGTCATGAACATAACTCTAAAGGTAATATTTTTTACTTCATTAATGTTGTATTCTTTACTCAATGCTGACACAATAACAGTGGACATTGATGGTACTGGAGACTACACTTCTATCCAGGAAGGAATAGATAATTCGCAGGATGGGGATATTGTATTGGTATATCCAGGACGATATATCGAGAATATGAATTTTAATGGACACAGCATTACTTTAGCGAGTTTGGAACTTACCAAAGGAAATGATGCATATATAGATTCCACAATAATCGATGGAAATAGAGCAGGGAGTTGTGTTACAGTATTAAACAATGAAGATGCAGTAATACGAGGATTTACAATTACAAATGGAAAGGGAAATGAGTGGCCTAATGAGGACGCGCGAGGAGGAGGTATATTAGCTTCTAATTGGTATGCAGATGATACTGAACTGGATGTTATCAATTGTGTGATTGAAAATAATATCGCAAGAAGTGGAGGAGGAATGTTCATTGGTGGGGCTGCATCGAAGATATTTCCAATTACTCTTTCAGGTGTGACTATTAAGCATAACTACTCGCTCATTGGAGGGGGGATAGATGACTATTTTGCTAAACCTATTTTTGACAATACAAATTTATGCAACATATATGATAACCATGCAGGATTAGGACAGGATATATATGCCTATGATTCATGTCATATACATGTAGTTGTAGACACATTTTCCGTCATGAATCCAGAGGGCTATTTTGCTGAGTATAAACGGTTTTATGATTATGCAGGTGAATTTTCCTTTGATATTCAAAACTCTTGGATGGAAGAGATAAATTATGATCTTTACGTAGCACCAGATGGAGATGACAATAATAGTGGATTATCTCCGGGTGATCCCTTGAAAACCATAGCGTTAGCAACCTACAGGATTACATCCGACAGCTTGAATCCGAAAACAGTACGTGTTGCGGAAGGTGACTATTCAAAAGCACTAAATGATCAAATCTTTCCAATCTCGTTAAAAAGCAATACTTCATTAGTTGGTGAAAATATCGATACGAAGATTACTCATGACGATTCAATCTTCACAATAACTATATAT
>JAGHCS010000074.1 GCA_021160355.1 Candidatus Cloacimonadota bacterium | reverse complement strand
AGTCTACACCAGCTGTTAAGATTTATCAAAAACTACAACCATTTACACACTTTTTATGACACACCTTAGCAATTCCGGTGTACCCGAAAAAACCATTCATTGATTGGCTGAAATATGTCGATCCGGAAGTACCGATTTTTGTTGATGCTTTGCCTGTATAATTAAATTACAGTCAGGCAAAGTTATTGTGTTTGAAAATACTGTTTTCATGTGTTATATTATAAGTAGATAATAACAAAGGAATCCGTGTGTTTACATCCAAGGGGGCAACTATGAAAAAAATATTGTTTTTATTGATTATTCCAGCGTTTCTATTTTCTTGCTCTGTTTTCGCGTCTGTAACCACTTCCGATGGCTCTATTACGTTGGATTTATACGAAGATACTGAACTTGGCGTTAATAATCTATGGGTACTTGAAATGACTATTAATGAAGTTGATGCCATTGAATCACTATCCTTTCATTTGGACTATTTAAATGTATACATGGATATTGATAATGAATATAATGTGTTAAATACACAATATTATTCGATAGGACATAATTCTACCGTAAGTCTTCCTATGGTAGAATATCCGGTGATTAGAACAAACGATCCTATACCTGTTGGAACAACATTTGTTTTTTATCTCTTACCGGATACCTATTATTTACCTGATTACAACGATACTTATGAACCTGTAATAGATTATATTCCAATAAGAATTAATATTGGATCAGATTCTGAAATGTTGGGATTGCTTGGTCCTAATTACTTTGTTGCATCTGTTCCCGAGCCTATAAGTATGGGGCTTTTTGTTTTTGGAGCTATTTTCCTTAAATCATTTATCAAAAAAAAGTATCTATAATTTAATATCATCGATTAGAGGTAATTATGAAAAAGGTAATATTTTTGTCTTTTTGGGTAATATTTTTATATTTTATTTCGGTTATAAACGCTCAAACATCTAATAATCAGGAAGATGTCAAATTTAAAAAGAATAGGAAATCTTTTCAGAACAGGGGAATGCTTGATTTAAAATCCCGGGCGGTTGAATTTAAAAAAGAAGAGTTTTTATTAGATATAACAGATAAAACGGAATCCAAAAAAGTATATCTAAAATTAAAATCTCCAATAACAAAAAATTTGAAAAACAAACTTAAAAAATATGGGGTTACACTTATAAACTATGTTTCGGATAATACATATATTGTTGAGTTAAATGAGGATAAATTCCAAAAATTGAAAGGGCAATTTTCTGTATATGGTTTTGCTGAAATTGATCCTGCGGATAAAATGACCGAGCAATTATATAAACAAAGAATACCTGCGTACGCAAAAGATGGAGATTATATAAAAGTAACTGTTTCTGTTTTCGATGACGTTTCTTTTGAAGAAGCTGTGTCTGAAATGCGATCTCTTGGATGCAGGATAGAGTCAAATAATTTTTCACGGAGTCATAAACTTAAAATTTATGTTAAACCTTCAACTATAACGAATCTGGCTGAGTTAGAATTTGTTAAGTATATAGAAGAAATATCTCCGCCAGCTATGCCTAATAATATCAATGCTGGTAAATTATCGAATGTATTCTGGGATAATGATGGAAATACAATATCCGGTCTTTTCGAGCAAGATTTTAGAGAATCTCCACCTGTACCATACGGGTTTAAAGGAGATGGAATAAACGTGGCTGTTAAAGATTGTGGGAAAATATATGCTCATTCAGATTTATACGGAAGATTAACAATTGCGGAAAACGATTATGTTTCTGACCATGCCACACATGTCGCGGGAACAATAGGCGCGACATTAAGCTTGAACGATAATGACGGAAACACCGGGGGAATGGCTGAACTTGCTAATATAATTTCTTTCAGTGTTTATATTCCTTTTTCACATCCTATAGTTCCCACACCTGATACAGACTATGCGGAAGATTTGTACACAGCCTTGATACAATATAACGCGCCAATATCAAATAATTCATGGGGACTTGTTGTTGGATGGGGATATTATGTTTCAGGAAATTATTTACAGTACAGATGGGAAGATAATATATATTTATTTGGCAATTATACAAGTGATACTCAGGATTTTGATGAATTTATATATGATTATTATGATAATGATGCGCTTGTATTAAAATCTGCGGGTAATGATAGAGGTGATTATGATATTACTGATCCGGATAATCATGATGGAGTTCTTTATGATGATGAATATTATTATTGCATACTTCCAATTAGTTCCGCGAAAAATATTATAACAGTAGGGGCACTTGGAGTAGATGAGAATGAGACGATAATATCAGACTTTAGTAGTTTTGGACCAACAGATGATGGTCGCGTTAAACCGGATTTGGTTGCCGATGGATTTGAGTTATATTCTACAATTAAGGATAATGCTTATGATTACAAAGATGGCACCTCTATGTCTTGTCCGGTGGTGACGGGGATATGTGCGCTGATACACGAGGCGTATGAGTACGCATATGGAGAATATCCGACTGCTGATATTGTTAAGGCTTTGTTGTGTAACTATGCTGAGGATTTGGGAAATCCCGGGCCTGATTTCAGTTACGGATTCGGTTTGGTTGATGCTAAAGCCAGTATAGACGCGGTTCTTAATTACGATGGAGCAGAAGGCGGACACATTGTAAAAGGTGTGATCGGTGAAACGGGTGATTATCTGGAGTATCAATTTGATATACTGGCTGATTTGTATGATAACGAATCGATAACACTTGTCTGGATTGATCCTCCGGGCAATCCATCTGTGGACAATGCCATCGTTAATGACCTTGATGTCTATGTTGTGTATAACGATAATGAGACAAATGTTTATTATCCATTTTATTTTAAAGAATATGATGATTTTAACGAGACGGAATCTACGGTTGATCCAACGGAAAACGCAAAAAATGACGGCTTGTTTACTAATCGCTATGATACTGTGGAGCAAGTAGTTCTGTTCGATAAATTCAGGGACAATATACCTGCCGGAGAATATAAGATTGTTGTTTATGGACGAAATATATCATCACTCAATCAACCATTTGCATTGGTAACTTCCATAGGATTTAAAGGATTAACATTCAATACACTTAAGGTTAGAGGTGCTGGAGGAGAATGGATTTCAAATCAGTTTGCCGTGTTGGATATAAATCCTGATGTTCTTCTGATGGTTACTGATTTAGATAACGAAAGTTTATATCCTATTACATTTGAATATAAGTATTCAAATGAAGATAATAACGGCGAACCAATCTGGTGTGATAATTGGCTCAGCGTTGATGGTGTTTATACAGATGGAACTTGTACGGAAGAATGTAGCAGTCCATATTATGGAGGTGTTGCATATGTGAAAGTGGAAGGTGTTGCATTTGAAAATGTCAGTACTTGGAAGAATAAAATTAAGTTTAGGTTGTCGTATAAAGGTGAAATGGAAGAAAGTCCCGAATATATCGTAAAGAACAATAATGTTTATTATGTCAGCCAATTAGAAGGCAGTGATAATTATGGTAAAGGGACAATAATAAATCCATGGCAATCAATTGGATATGCAATTATGAATTCTGTATCTACGGAACAAGTCCCAGCAATAATTAAAGTTCAGGGAGGCACATATAATGAAGACATATCTTTAAATAATTTTACTTATTTGTATGGTGGTTACGACGAAAATTGGTATAGAGATATTGATTCTAATGAAACTATCATTTATGGTTCAGATAATTCGCATGTTGTTGTTCTCGCTTTAAATGCTATATTTGATGGTTTTACGGTTGAAAATGGAAATGCTGATTTAGGTGGTGGAATATATTCTGTATATGACAATGTAACGATTAAAAACTGTATAATCAAGAATTGCTCTGCGCAACGGGGTGGAGGCTTATATATTAAAGGTAACTCTATCAATATAATTGATTGTATGATTGAGGATAATACCGCTCAACTTGGCGGGGGAGGATATCTGGAAGACTTTGAAGGTACTTTACAAAGCTGTATTTTTAATAACAACACAGCTAATACAGGACTAATTACAACAGATTACTATCATATGTATAATTACTATAACCGTGCACATGGTGGAGGATTGTTTTTTGTTTATTCTGAGGTAATAATTGATCACTGTTCTTTTAAATCCAATAGAACCACTTCCATTTATAGTAATGGCGGTTGTATTTTTACGTTACGTTCAAGTGATTCGATAATAAGTAATTCTATTTTTGAAAATAATTGTGCTGCTGGTAGTCAATCAAAACAAGAAGGTGGAGCAATATACTGCCATGATACTTCTGCCATTAAAATTCTTGGTTCATTATTTTATGAAAATGAAGCAAAACAAGGTGGAGCAATATATGCATGGAACATAACACTTACAAATTGTATGTTTTATGCAAATGTAACAAATGATAACCGAACCTATCCAGAAAATGTTAGTTCCGCAATTCATGTTAATTCCGGAACACATAATATATATAACTGTATTTTATTGAATAATACATCAAATTATGGTGATCGAAACTATAGCGGTACTAAAACTGAAATTAGATATTCATGTGTTGATGATAATACTTTCACTGGAACAGGCACAATTCATGATAATCCACAATTTAAAGACCCGTCTAACGGTGATTTCAGTTTAAAAATCACCTCTCCTTGTATAGATGCTGGATATGACATTGCAACAGGGCTAAATTTGTTATCAGAAGACATTGCAAAGAATCCTCGTGTATTTGAGTTTGACAGTTCAAAAACTAATAGCGTGGATATGGGAGCATATGAGTACAGATGGAATTTTACTCAAGCATCTGAAAATGATGGTAAAATAACATTAGAATGGGAAAGCTTGGATAATGATACTTATTATGTCTATTACACTGACCATACGCTAACAGGCACAATCTCTCCTGTCCTTCATTATAAAATGAATGATGATAATGACTCGATAGTAACAGAGAGTATCAATTCATATAATGGGCTGTTCATGGATAACGAAGGTGAAATCAACACTGAAGATTATTCAAATGAAGGAAAAATAAATACGACCTTAAGTTTCAATGGGAATAGGTATGTTGATTGTGGTAATAGAGGAAATATTACTTCAGATATATCAATCACTGCATGGGT
>JAGHCS010000143.1 GCA_021160355.1 Candidatus Cloacimonadota bacterium | reverse complement strand
CATCAATACCTTTCTCAAAAAAATGGGTAAATGTTCTTTCTCCCCTTTTAATCTTTAGCGTTATCTGCCCTTCAGATTGATAAAACATGTAATCAAGCTCGTCATTAATTGCATGCCCATTTATTGAAAGAACGATATCTTCGGGCTTTGTCCCGATTTCATCAGCGATTGTGTCGTGTGCGATTGATTGTATTTTTACAGGCATAAAAATAAGAAAGGCGGGAATAATCCCGCCTTATAAATGTTGTGAGATATTAGAATTTATATTCTTGTGCAAGAATTTCCTGGGCTGCTGTAAGACCTGCTCCCCATTCGAATTTCCAGCCGAGTTCATGAAGTACGATCTCAAGAGCTGAGAGCACAGAGATAATATCGAAAATTTCAATATAACCCATATGTGCAATACGGAATATCTTACCTTTGATGGGAGCTTGTCCGCCTGCAATGGTGAAACCGTACTTATCACGGAGATTTTTCACGAGTGCGAGTCCATCGACTGATTCGGGTACTTTCACTGCTGTTGCCACATCACAGGAAGGATGAGCATAGAGCTCCAATCCAAGTGCCTTTACCGCTGCCCGAACTGCTTTTCCAAGCACTTTATACTGATAGAACATATTTTCGATTCCACGCTCTTTGATCATGTCAATTGCGACAAGCAAACCTTTTACATGAAGAACAGAACCTGTAAATGGATCGGTGTTTGTTGCTAATTTTTTACGATACTTTTTCCAATCAAAATAGTAATTTGATTGAGTGCATTCACTAATTACATCCCAAGCTTTCTCGCTTACTGCTGCATAGGCATGTCCCGGAGGAAGCATTAGTCCTTTTTGCGAACCTGCAACACAGATATCCACTTTCCAGTCATCCATGTAGAATTCCTGACCGCCGAGTCCTGAAATCGCATCTATAACAAGCAATGCATCGGTTTTACTGACGATTTCGCCGAGTTCTTTTACGGGTTGCACGCTGCATGTGGATGTTTCTGTAAGTTGTGTATACACTGCCTTTACATCGGGATTTTCTTTAAGGAGTTTTTCAACAAGAGCAGGATCGACTGCAGTTCCCCACTCAATATCAATATAAAGAGGTCGTACGCCGAATTTTTCTGCGATCTCACCCCAGCGTTCACCAAATTTCCCGCCGCGAATAATAATGGCTTTATCTCCTGGATTGAGCACGTTTGACACTGCTCCTTCCATTGCGCCAGTGCCACTGGACGAGAAAATCAACACATCATTTTTTGTCTGAAAAATATATTTCAGACCTTCGATAGCTTTTCCAACTTTTTCTTTGAATGCAGGTGTTCTATGATGAACCATGGGTTCTGCCATCACTTGCAGGATTTGTTCGGGTACCGGTGTGGGACCGGGCGCTAATAAATATTTTTTCATTTTGCTACTCCCTTCTTTGAGAATTATTTTTTACTGTATTCTTTTATTATTTCCACGACCCATCGTGTGACATTTTCCAGATCTTCGATTTTGATATTTTCATGGGTCGAATGAACATCATTCATACCTGTACCAATAATAGGAACAATAAGTCCGTGCTTGGCAAATACATTTGCATCGCTACCACCGCCACCTGTTTCAATTGCAGGTTCCAGACCGAGATTTCGCGCAGCATTCTCTGCTATCTTTACGATTTCTTCTTCCTCAGATATTTTTAGTGCAGCAAAATCATTCAGGACATGAGCATGAGCATGTGCTTTGATCACTTCAGAATCTACTTCTACTTCATATTTAGACGCAACATCCTTAAATGTCGTGATTATTTCCTGTGTGATTTTCTCCAGTTTTACTTCATCATGACTGCGGACTTCACCACTGACAAAACACTCTTTCGGAACAATATTATGAGCAAGTCCACCTTTAATATTTCCAATATTTGCAGTGGTTTCAAAATCGATTCTTCCAAGTTTAAGTTTACCAATTGCTTCACCGGTAACTTGTATTGCATTGATTCCTTTTTCGGGAGATCCACCAGCATGAGCTTCCTTCCCGGTAACCACGATCTCAAAAATATTTAATGATGGAGCATGTGTAACGATGGAACATACTCCATGCCAGTCAAGTGCAAAACCGACTTTTGCATCGATAAGAGAATAATCAAGATTCTTTGCTCCAAGCAAACCTATTTCCTCAGATATTGTAAACAACACCTGAATCGGTGCATGTTCGACTCCTTCTTCGTCAAGACGTCGAATTGCTTCAACAATCTGGGCTATGCCTGCTTTGTCATCACTCCCTAAGATCGTTGAACCATCTGTTCGTATATACCCGTCTTCTATAATCGCTTTCACACCGATGCCCGGCTTTACCGTGTCTGTATGCGCACAAAGGAGAAGCGGTGTTTTGTTTATCTTTCCTTTAAAATTAGCAATGAGATTTCCCACATTACCTTGTGTGGCGTGATGAGCATGGTCAAAAATAACTTCCGCTCCCATTTCAGAAAGATCATTTGCAATTTTCTCAGCAACTCTCTTTTCATTCTTAGATTCACTGTCAATTTCTACTAATGATATGAAATACTCTACTAACCTATCCATGACATCTCCTCATTAATTGTAAATTCAGGAAAAACAAAATAAATAAACCGAAGCATAATATTCTTTCAAGCTACTAAAATTTATGTTAATTGGATAATAGCTTTATCGTTAGAAAATTTGTCAAATAATTCAAATCCACTCATGATTTTAATCTTCAAAAGCGTACTTGTATACCAATATTTTCAAATATTATTCCAGAAATTCTGTGAAATCTACCCCACTTTTAGTACTTTGAACCAAATCTCGTCATTTACTATCACAGCCTTATACTGTACATCTTCAGCAATAAAATAGGTCTCTCCATCAATGAACAGCAATTCACGATCTTCAGGAATAATCTCTATGAGTGCTCCGACAGGAAGCTCCACAGTCGCATATTCATTTTCATCCACGACTTTAATGACCTTGAACCAGATCTCATCATTTACTATCACTGCCTTGTATTGAATACCATCTGCCAGAAAATAGGTTTCACCTTCAACGATCAATTTTTCGCTGTAATCCGGAATCGTTTCTACAACTGCACCAATTGGAGGTCGAACAACCACATATTCATCTTCCTCTTCAATGTACACATAATACACGTTACAGCTATAATAGTATTCTACATCACGCCACCAAAAAGCATAGTAATAAGGTGGAAGCCATGAGATACGGAATCCAAAAGGAGGCCAAATCCTCCAGTAATAACCGTCCCAAGGACGATAATAGTAACCGTAATAATAATGATATTCAGTGTTGTTATAGATAATGATCTCAACATTATTATCTTCATTTTCGATCTCAATCTCTGCAGGCTTAAGCTTCTCCCTTGGAGAAATATAGTTCGAAAGGGTTCCATGGGGTTTTCCCTTGAGATAGTTCTCTATAATTTCATTATCTGATGAGGTATTCTTATTAGTTATTGATTTTGAATGTATCATCAATTCGTTTTTTGAAGAGATGTTCTTATCAGCATCCTGATGATATCGTTGATTTTCATAGATCTTATCTGAACTTGTAGTACTTTTCTTTTCATTCGAGATTTCAACTTTGGTCTTTTCCTCGTTCTTATTTTTATCGGGATTAATGATAATTTCTACATTTTTCTTTTCTGATGACTTTTTCTTTTCATCAACAGTGACATTTCTTTTCTTTACTTCGACGTCTTTAACAGTAGTTTTATTTGAAGTGTTCTTTTGTTTGGTAGATGTTGCTTCGGCTTTCTCTTTCTTGTCAGCAGTATCTTCATTAATCTTCTTTTCAGTGATACTTTTTGCTTTTGCGGATATTTTCGATCCGGGACCAGCAAGAGCAAGAGAAGTGACTAATAGGAATGAAAGAAGAAATATAATAATTATACTATAGTTTCGTGTTTCTCTTTTTTTCATTTTTTACCACCCTGTATAATTGATACATCTTATTTGATGTTGAATGTACGATAAAGTTTAATATCGTCAAGTATTTGGTAATGTTGTATCGGTACAATCCAGTTGCCGATGAAACAAAGATCGAGTATAAAATCGTGATTGGGATTTAAGAAAATATAGAAGTTAATTAAATAAATCTATTTGGGGAGCTTTATATTCTAATTTGTAGTTCCTTATAAATAACTCGTTCCCATTATTATTTGTACTACCATTTACATTTCGCATACCATACGTTTTATTCCAACTCTCAATATATGCGAACGAGAACAATTCCCTAATATACTCAGAATCATCATATGTTATTAGCCATTTATGGGGTAAATGTTTCACGATTTCTGAGAATCTAACATGATCAAATGTCTTATGAAGTATACCATTTTTTCCATACAAAGCTGATTTTTTAGCAGAATAATATGGAGGATCAAGAAAAATAAAAACATTTTTTCCCGGTGCTTCAACTACTTCTTGATAATCAAAATTGGTTATTTTTGTGTTAAATAAAATTGTCGATAACAATTTCACTCTTTCTATACTGGATTCAGTAAATCTTTTATGATAAGCAGCATTTGAATACCCCCCACTTTCAGTCGTTCCAGAGAAAGTTATCCTATTAAATACAAAGAAAGCTGCGGCTTTGGTTGTATCATCAAATTCTTCTATATGATTAATCAAAAATTTATGTAATATTTTACCATCGCTAAACTGATGTTTCCAT
>JAGHCS010000140.1 GCA_021160355.1 Candidatus Cloacimonadota bacterium | reverse complement strand
GAAAGACTGCTCTATGACACTTCATATATTTCGCATGCAGCATTTCTTTTTGATACGCCTAAGAGTGTGCTCACCTTCAGCAACAGCTCCTCTGTGAAAGCTGTACTACTACATTATAAAAATTCTCTAAAAAAAGTGATCTGCTGCCGATCCCTCCCGCTTGGTGAAGGGGAGTTCTTGCACGATTCACTTATAGAACAAGATGTGAAATCGAGTATTATTGAGGATGCAGAAGCTGCCAATTATCTTGGTTCTGTCGATTTTGTTGTAATAGGTGCAGATGCGGTCACGGAAGATTTTGTGGTGAACAAGGTAGGTACATTATCCCTCGTATTGACCGCACGACACTTTGGTGTTCCCTTATACGTGATCGTATCACCCCTCAAAATGATACAAAGTAAAAATTATTTAGCAGAAAAACTTGAACAATATTTCGAGAAAATAGATTCTTCACTCATAACTGAAATTGTGAATTGATCTGTTAAGGAGTTCTAATGAACAAAAATTTTGATATTTCAAAGGCGATGCAGATACGTCTCTCTAAGACGCTGCCTCCAGATCCGGTCTTCAAGGAAGGCATTCGAAGAGCACCGGATCGGGGATTGGATCTCTCAAAGAACGAGATAAAGATCGCGCTGAAAAACGCATTGCGCTATATCCCGAGTGAACTGCATGAAAAGCTTGCACCTGAATTTTTGGAAGAATTGAAAACCAGAGGACGAATTTACGGTTATCGCTATCGTCCGCAGGAAGAGATCAAGGCAAAATCCATACAGGAATATACCGGAAATACTCTTGAAGGCAAAGCCCTGCAGGTCATGATCGACAACAACCTGGATTTTGATGTTGCGCTGTATCCCTATGAGCTTGTGACTTATGGAGAGAGCGGTCAGGTATGCCAGAACTGGATGCAGTATCAGCTCATTAAAAAATATCTTGAAATTATGACCGATCAGCAGACGCTGGTGGTTGCGTCCGGACATCCTCTCGGGCTGTTTCCATCTCGACCGGAAAGCCCCCGGGTGATCAGCACTAACGGTTTAATGGTTGGGATGTTTGACAATTCCGAAGATTTTAAGGCAGCTGCAGCGATGGGCGTCACAAGCTATGGACAAATGACTGCTGGCGGCTGGATGTATATTGGTTCGCAGGGAATCGTTCATGGAACGTATATCACGCTATTAAACGCAGGCAGAATGTATCTTGATATACCCGAAGATGAAGACCTGAAAGGAAAGGTGTTCGTCACTTCCGGGCTTGGCGGCATGAGCGGAGCACAGGCAAAAGCAGTGGAGATCTCAGGTGGAGTCGGCGTAATCGCAGAAGTGGATCTTTCGCGCATTAGAACTCGCCATGAACAGGGCTGGCTTTCCAAATATTCCGATAATTTAGAAGAAGTTGTGAATTGGATGCAGGAAAGCAAAGCGAAAGACGAAGCGGTCTCGATCGGATATTATGGAAATATTGTTGACCTGCTTCAATACCTTGTAGATCACAATATCTTTGTTGAGCTCCTCTCTGACCAAACCTCATGTCATGCAGTGTATGAGGGCGGCTATACTCCTCAAGGATTGAGCTTTGAACAAGGTCGTGAACTCATCAAAAATGACCTGGATACCTTCAAGAAGAAAGTCGATGAATCGCTTATAACTCAATTTGAACTCATAAAAAAAATGACCGAACACGGCACTTTTTTCTGGGATTACGGCAACAGCTTTATGAAGGCGGTTTTTGATGCCGGAGCACGTGATATTGCAAAAAATGGTATTAATACAAAAGAGGGCTTCATCTTTCCATCCTATGTTGAGAACATTATGGGTCCCATCTGTTTTGATTACGGCTACGGACCATACCGCTGGGTTTGTCTGAGTGGCAATCCGGAAGATCTTCATAAAACTGACCACGCTGCGATGGAGTGTATCGATCCGAAAAGAAGAGCGCAGGATAGAGATAATTATCACTGGATAGAAAGTGCTGATAACAACAAACTGGTTGTCGGCTCTCAAGCGCGTATTCTCTATGCTGATGCACAGGGTCGGGTGAAGATCGCACTGAGATTCAATGAAATGGTGCGCAACGGGGATGTCGGTCCGATCATGATCGGAAGAGATCATCATGATACCGGCGGTACGGACTCACCATATCGTGAAACTGCAAATATTAAGGACGGGAGCAATGTGTGTGCCGATATGTCGATCCACTGTTTTGCGGGTAATGTCGCACGTGGTATGACACTCGTTGTAGAAAGCAACGGCGGCGGCGTGGGCATTGGAAAAGCATTTAACGGTGGATTTGGATTGGTTCTGGACGGAAGTGAACGTGTCGACACGGTTATTAGATCTGCACTTGACTGGGATGTCATGGGTGGAGTAGCTCGCAGAGCATGGGCGCGCAATCCTCATGCAATAGAAACATCTGTTGAATGGAACGAAAGAAATAAAAATAATGGACATATAACATTGCCCTTCATCCCTGATGAAAAGCTGATAGATGATTTAGTAGAAAAAGAATTTTAATTAGGAGATACAATGAAAAAAACTCATTTCGAATCTGCAGAAGATATACTACAGTTCGCAATTGAACGAGAAGAAGATGCTCATAATTTCTATAAACAATGGGCAGGAAAGGTGAGGAATCCGGCAATCGGAGAAATGCTGATCGAGCTGTCAAAACAGGAGCTTGGACATAAAAACAGACTTGAAAATCTGAAATTAAAAGGTTCGCTTACCCCCTCAGATAGCAAGATCACAGATATGAAAATTGCTGATTATTTAGTAGATATTTCACCTTCTGAGGACATGGATTATCAACAAGCACTTACGATTGCAATGCATAGAGAACAAGCATCGGTTAATCTCTATAAGACACTTGCAAAAGTTGCCCCGAATGATGAAATTCAGGATATATTTCTCACTTTAGTCGAGGAAGAAGTACATCATAAAGGTCGTCTCGAAGAAGAGTATGATCAGAATATTCTTAGAGATAATTAATAGAATATACCTCTTTTCAGTAACGAAGTTATACAAGGAGAACAATGCCTAAGATAAATATTGGGGACATTGCACCCGATTTCACTCTGAAAGATCACCATAGTAAAGAATTTACTCTCTCTGAACTAAAGGGAAAGAAAGTACTACTCTCGTTTCATCCTCTTGCATGGACAAAGGTTTGTGCTGAGCAAATGAAATCCCTGGAAGTGAATAAAGAACTATTTGACGAACTCAATACGGTTGCTGTCGGATTCAGCGTGGATACAGTTCCATGCAAACATGCATGGGCAAAGGATTTGAAAGTATGGAACACTGCTCTTCTTTGTGATTTTTGGCCTCATGGTGAAGTTGCGCAGAAGTTTGGAATGTTCCGAGAAGAACAGGGATTTACAGAACGGGCAAATATCATTATCCACGAAAAGGGCATTGTGATATTTATCAAAGTTTACGATATTCCTACGCTTCCCGACATTCAGGAAATAATTGAATTTCTTAAAAGCTCGTAAATTTATCGGAGGTGTGATGAAAGCAATTTCAGCTGGATTTTTTATTGTCATTCTTTTACTTGGATGTGCTTCTGTAGAACAATATGAGTACAAAAATGTGACGTATAAAGATGTCCAGGTGCAGGTTTTTGGCTACGGTTTCTCAAAATCCATGAATGAAAAGCTCGCGACAGAGATGGCAGAAACAACTGCGCGGAAAAATATTGCAGAGCAGACCGCAGGTATGCATTTCACATATAAGAATATAAATGGAGAGAAACAAATGAAACTCAGTATCCGGAATGTCGAACTTGCTGGTGTAGAATTGGATAAGACTATCCGCCTGGATAAAACAGGAGTACTCATTTCGGTGCTTAGGTTTCAAGGAACGATACAGAAACCTTTTGGAGATGGCGTTCTCTTTAGTGAAATGAAAACACAATTTTCCGATGATCTGCTTAAAATTTCCAAAAGCAGAACGAATGTTCTTCAGGAAACAATATCATCCAAATTTCCTGAAACTCACCAAGTCAAAGGTTTTATTCTCATAGATAAAACAGATGTTGGCTGGACCACCCATACGGGAGTGATCCAATATTATGAAAGCTATTTAATCGTTATTGAATCAGTGATGTAAATCGCTTTTCTTTCATGAAGATAAAAAGAAATATTATTGACAAAAGTCATTCAAAATATATGAAACTACAGAGTTCACAGAGCCCACAAAATAAAACAGAGAACTTGTATTAACTCAGCTAATTATATGAGATTTTGAAATATTAATGAGTATTTTATTCAAAAAAAGAATGAATCATTGGATTAATGGACAAATATTTTTTAGAGTGAAAAAATTGAAAGGTAGAGTTGATAAATTTAAACTATAATTCTCTTTGTTCTCGGTGTTCTCTTTGGTAAAAAAATTTTTAATATCTAATTACAAATGGAGGTACAATGAAAAAGATTTTAATATTCGTAGGAATATGTGCTTTGGTTATGAGCATGATATCCTGTGAAAAAACATCCACGGACATTCCCTCGGACAACTCGGGCGTGCTTATAGGAAGCAATGTCTATGAAACGATCCAGGACGCGATTGATGCGGCTGCTGATGGAGATACCCTCCGTCTAACTCAGGGTATCTATGCAGGAACCAATAACACCAATCTCATGTGGGATGGAGAAGAGAAGCATCTCACTATAATGACCGATCTGCGCGGACACCAGCAGGATTATGCGATCATCGAAGGCAACGGAAAGGGTGCAGGTTTCTATTTTGGTAATTCCTTCCAAAGCAATGCCGATCTTATCTACGGCATCACGATTAGAAATATGGGATCTGATGCAAATTATTATAATGCTGCATTTTATTGCGAAAATGCAGAGCCCACGATCCAATATTGCTGGGTTCATGATTGCGGATGGTGTGCCGTATACTGTTCTCATGCCAGTCCACGAATTGAGAATTCATGGTTCTATGATAATATGGCAGGTTTTATTCTTGATGGAAGTTCCAATCCGGTTCTTTTACTTAATTCTATAGAAAAAAGCGAGTTGGACGGAGTGTATGCGATTGACGACTCCAATCCATCACTTTTCAACAATCTGATCGCAGGTAATAACCGCGGTGTATATCTCCTGAATGCAAAATCTCTTTTGGTAAGCAATACGATCGTGTCGAATACAAATTGGGGAGTTCGGGTAAACAGCGATCTCCTTTCACAGATGATAAACTGCATAGTATGGGCTAATGGAACCGATCTCGAAGTGCTGAGCGAGGGCAAACTTATCGCATCATATACCTGTTCTCCGATCGAATATCCTGACGTCAATCCGGACAGTCTTGCAAATATCTATGATAATCCCCAGTTCATCAGTAGTAATGACTATCACTTGAAATCTGTGAGTCCATGCCTGGATATAGGGAATACAGGCGCAGTATATTGGACTGAGGACCTTGATGGAGAGCCCCGAATTCATAATGATGAAATTGACCTCGGTGCGTTTGAATGGCATCCGTAAAAACCGCGTATAGGAAATAAAATCTAGGAACTGCGAGCATGAAAAAATTTATTCTCATTGGGATAGCTTTGTCTCTCATTGCGTGTGCATCTATTCAACCTGCCGGAGAATCGAAAAGTGCAATCAAACCCAAACCTCCGATAGCAAAGAAAATTCCATATGAAACATCGATACATGACACGGTTTTGGTCGATTACTACTATTGGATGAAAGATAAATCTCGAACTGATCCCGACGTGATCGAGCATATCGAAAAGGAAAATGCCTATACTGATAGCGTTTTATTTCATACAAAAGATCTGCAGGGGAAGCTGTACCAGGAAATTGTTGGAAGGATTCAGAAAACAGATATTTCCGTTCCGGTCCGGATCGATAGTTTTTACTATTTCTGGAAGGACATTGAGGGGATGGAATACTCTCTCTACTGCAGGAAAAAAAGTCTTTCTGATACAACCGATGAAGTGATTTTGGATATTAATGACCTGGCTTCCGGGCATAAATATTATGATATTTCCGATCTGTCAATAAGCCCCGATCATAATTACGTTGCCTTCGTGTATGATACGACCGGTTCGGAACGTTACACTCTTACAGTAAAGGACATTCATAAGAACACCTTCCTGCCAGACACTGCCTATCCTGTCGATGATGTGGAATGGGCAAATGATAACAAAACATTATTTTATATTACAGAAGACGAATCAGGAAGAAGTGATAAATTGTATCGTCATATTCTGGGGGCTGACAGCAGTAATGATACATTGATATATGAGGAGAAGGATGGAGCATTTTATGTGTGGATATATACATCGCGAAATAAGGACTACCTGATCCTGTCAAGCGGCAGTAAAACTACTTATGAAATCCGGTTTTTAAAAGCTGATGATCCATTTGGTGAGTTTACACTTGTTCATCCCCGCGAGAAAGGGCACCGGTATTATATATGTCCTCATAGTGACGATCTGTATATTGTTTCAAATGAGAATGCAAAAAATAATAAAGTAATGGTCACTTCATTCCAGCATCCACAAAAGGAATATTGGAAGGAGTTCATCCCGCATAGAGATTCGGTTTATATCAGTATCGATGTATTTAAGGATTATATGGTGATCTATGAGCGGAAAAATGCCCTGAAGAAGATTAAAATTTTGAATTTTACCACCGGTGACGAACATTACATAGATTTTCCCGAACCGATTTATACGACGCGTTCCGGAAATAATCCGAATTTTGATGCGAAAAATTTGAGATTTACCTACGAATCTATGGTAACACCCTATTCAGTGTATGATTATGATATGTATACGCATGAAAAAGTGCTTCTCAAACAGAAGAAGATCTGTGGTTCTTTTGATCCCGTTCTGTATGAACAGGAACGCGTATACGCGACCGCACCTGACGGGGCAAAGATACCCATTTCCCTTGTATACAAAAAAGATCTGTTTAAAAAAGACGGCACGAATCCGCTGTATCTTACGGGATATGGTGCGTATGGAGATGCGAGCGACCCATATTTTTCAACTGCAAGATTAAGCCTGCTGAATAGAGGATTTGTCTATGCGATAGCTCATGTGCGCGGCGGTGGAGACTATGGTAAGCAATGGCATGAGCAGGGAAGAATGCTCAATAAGAAAAATACTTTCACGGACTTCATTGCATGCGAAGAATACCTGATTGATCAGCAGTACACTGGCAGGGATAAGTTGGTGATCGAAGGTGGGAGCGCCGGCGGTTTGCTGATTGGCGCAGTATTGAACATGCGTTCGGATCTGTGTGAGATCGCTATTGCAGATGTGCCTTTTGTGGATATGATCAATACTATGCTCGATCCGATGCTTTCTGCCACGGTTTCTGAGTATGAAGAATGGGGGGATCCTCACGAAAGAGAATACTTTGAGTACATGATCTCTTACTGTCCCTATCAAAACGTTCATGCACAGCATTATCCCCATATCCTTGCATTAGGAGGATTTTTTGATCCCAGGGTTAATTACTGGGAGCCAGCAAAATGGATCGCAAAAATCCGTGATAAAAAATTAGATAATAATCTCGCACTTCTGAAGATCCGGCTTTCGGGACATGGCGGTGCTTCCGGTAGATTCAGTTATTATCGAGAAATAGCATTGAAATATGCATTCGTATTTGATATTCTCGGTATTAAGTTCTAGATGAAAAAAGTAATTTTTATTATTATAATTTTGCTTCTGAGCTCTTGTGCATCTCAGAGAATTCAAAAAGAAAATTCTGAAATTCCACATCCTATCCCACCTGTTGCTAAAAAAATTTCCACATCATACACGATGCATGGTGTTGAATTGAAAGATAATTATGCGTGGATGATCGATGGTACAAGAACCGACACTGCAGTAGTTAAATATATTGAAGCGGAAAATCTTTATGCTGATGCAATTCTTTCGGAAATGTCGGCACTCAGAGATACGATCTACAATGAGATCATAAACAGGATCGGAGAAGAGGATGTAAATGCTCCCACGCGTTGGGGTGATTATTATTACTATTCTCGAAGGGAAGAGGGAAAACCATATCTGGTCTATTGCAGGAAATTCAAGTCCGTTTCTGCACCCGAAGAGATCGTTCTGGATTTGAATAAACTTGCGCAAGGACACGATTTCTTTTCTGTAAGCAAGCGGGAGTACAGCCCCGATCAAAAATTACTAGCATATTCTGTTGATGTGACTGGGGATGAACGATATACCCTCTACATCAAAGACGTCATCGCAGACACACTCCTTGCCGACCAGATCTATCCTTTGAACGATGTGGAATGGGCAAATGACAATAGCACAATTTTTTATGTAGCTCCCAATGAGGACAACCTGAAAAGCAAGCTGGCGTACAGGCATATTCTCGGAACTGATCAATCCGAAGATGAGCTGCTCTACAAAGAGAATGATAATGCCTTTTATGTGTGGTTTGGCAGGACTCGATCGGATGATTATATCGTTCTTGGAACAAACAGCAGAACGACCTCTGATGCCCGTTATCTCGATGCGGATGATCCAGCGGGTGAATTCATCCTCTTTAAACCCAGGCAGCAGGACATAAAATATTATATGACCAATAATGATTCTGT
>JAGHCS010000241.1 GCA_021160355.1 Candidatus Cloacimonadota bacterium | reverse complement strand
TTCTTTTAGTATATACTTCATTCATAAATTTGACTATTATCCTCGTGGCTGATTAAGGATAATCAGCTCTACATCGTCAGTAAATTCCTGTTGAGTCATCTGCCCCCAGATGACCACTCTTAAGATCTATATATAATTTTTCACACGGTCGATTCGGGGAATCAAACCTACCTGTAACTTACCTGAAAAATTTCCTTTGTAAACAAATCGATCGCACTCAATTTGTTAAAATATCCCGCCCCCGTATCTATACCGATTTTATCATTTTCTATCAATACTTTTCGCTGTGGACTATGCCCGAACACAACGATCTTATCTAATCCTGTCGGATAATGAATGAACTGATATCTGATCCATAACATTACCTCTCGTTTCTGCTCTGCAAAAGGAATACCCGGCATCACACCCCCATGTGAGAAAAAATAATGCTCGGTCTCAAAAAATATCTTTGTGTTCTTTATAAACTGAAGATGCTCTTCAGGAATAAGTTTTTCCAAATCTTCGATCGTTGAATCAGCATTACCATATGAACGTGCAGTAAATTCTCCGCCATTACGCTCATAATATGCACCATTGATAGCCCTTTCATCCAAACCCAGTAAATCTAAAAGCATATCCTCGTGATTCCCTTTAAGAAAAACTGCATTGTATTTTTGTGAGAAATCAATCAGATAATCGATTACTTCCCTACTTTTGGCTCCCCGATCTATATAATCGCCAATGAAAACAAAAAAATCGTTTTGCGAAGGTTTGATTTTTCCCATCAATTCCTGGAGCATGTCAAACTGTCCGTGAATATCTCCCACTGTGATAAGGCGCTTGTAGTCCTGTTCCCTCATATTAAAATTTGAATTCGACCCAGATATTTATAGCTGTAGTTGTACTTGATGTACCCGCTTTCACATCCTTTTGAGCTTCGTATCGGGCAGTGAGTCCAGCATTGATATCCCTGCTAAAATTATAGGCTACCCTGGGTTCAATCTTAAATGTATTTCTATTAAGAGAATAATCCCATTTCCCGGTTATGCTGTTCTCAGATTGAGAACTACTTGCAGTATAGCTGATGTCGAGGTCAATGTCGGTTTTATTGGTCATATTCAGGCGTCCGAGAAGAGGTATTTTCACTCCTTTGGCAGATTGGAACGAATAGCGGAAGGTTGCACTGAAACTTGATTCACCGGTGCGAGTTTTCTTATTGTTCTCCACATAACTTATCTGGTTACTGAAACCATAATTAAAACCGAGATTTGTGTTTATCTTATTAAATAACTTCGTATTAAATGAAAGAAGCGGACTGAACTGGAATTTTTCTGAGGTGCGGTCAGGGGTATCCCAGAATCCCGAGCCGGTGTTTGAGATCATACGGGAAAAACTGGTGGAAATATTGCTGCCTTTTAAAAATTTCACTTTCAAGAAATCATCAATTTTACTAAAACTAAGAACAACTCCAGGTAGAGTTATTGACTCTGTTTTTGTCTTATTACCGGAACTCCGGTTCAAATCAAGTGAATATTTCGCAGAAAGCTCTGTGCTTAAAATCTTGAAAAGCTCGAACCGCGTACGTGTGTTTGCGGAGAATGCGTCGATCTGACTTACAGATTGAATCTGCCCGAATGTTTGATCCCGCAGCCCAAGCTGATAAGAGAGATTGGGAAGTGAATCAGGAGGTGCAAAATACTTTGTCCTGAATGTATTTGAATAGCTGAGATCCATCGATCCGATCTTTTGCACACAGAAACCAACTGCCTTCGTGGTGTACATTGCGATCTTCTTAAAGCCGAATGATGAAGCTTTTTCTTCTATAATGATTTCTTCTTCACCTTCCGGAGTTTCTATTTCTATATCTACAGAATCGACAATCTCTTCTATTTCTTCTTTTTTGGGTTCTTCCTTGCCCCACTCCTGTTCTTCCAGTTCTTTTTGTCGTTCTTTATCTTCGAGTTCACCTTCATCAATCTCATCAATTTCTTTTTCAATCTCATCTTCGATCAATTCTTCCTTTGGTTTCACTTCTTCTTTCACCACTTCATCAATCTGAATGAGATCCATAATTTTTTCACCATACTCGTCGAACTTCAACGTAATATTTGCTGAAGCCCGGCGTTCATTTTCCACTTCATATTGAATATTCAACGTGTCATTTTGAAGGTTCTCCCTGCGGTTTTGTTTATATAACGTTTTATATTGTGTGGTAAAATTTAACTTTTTCATATAGTTTGGCACATATTTCAGGGTCACATCCTGGTTTCTGGCAGTCTCTACTCCGATATTAAGTTTCCCGACCTTATTTTTCTTTGCAAGATTACGTGTCATATTGAGTCTATAATCAGTATCAAAATCTGTGAACAGTTCGTATTTTACGGTAAGTTTTGGATTGAGTGTGTGCTCGGGCGCTTTTTCATCATTTATGAACAGCGTATCCTGGCTCTGCTTGGTCCACGCATTGTATTTTGTGTAATTATAATCCGTATTGATGGTTATTTTCTGTGGTAAGTAGTATACACTGAATTTTTTAAATATTTTGAGATCATGCTTTGTTTTATTGAAGTTCAAAGCATAATTCAAAGTTCCTGTATATTTATAGGTGGTATCCCGCTTAGTTGGAGAGAGAGATTTCGTGTGCTTTACTTCTGCTCTAATGAAGGTATTATCGAGTAACAGTTTTGCAAAGAAGTTTGTCGACGCTTTGCTTTTACGCAAGGAAATCGATGCAGACTTTGTTTCGTTGGTCGTTTTATATTTATTTTTTTCTTCCGGGGTTATAAGTTTTATATCCGAATTCGGCTGGAACCGCGGCTTGCTTTCACCATAGGAATAATTGAATTTTAAAGGGATATTGAAACCCCATGTGCCCGGCATAAATTTATGAAGATAAACATTATTTCTTAAAGAATAGGAATAGCTGTCCGAACCGCTTCCGGCTTTTGCACCGAGTGAATAGAAATTGGGAGTTTTCCTCTCAAAATTTATGAGTATATCTGCAAAATCTGCAATTTTTGTATCAAGTGTCAACCGGGTTGCCATTCCCATCTCACTGTACGGATCACTTACACGAATATCATCGAAGAAAATACGACCGCTGAAAGTAGTTTCCATACTTTCTGGACGGATAAGACCCACTGCCACCTGTTTGATATAACCCAGAGAAGGTGTGCCGACTATTCTGAGATGTGCAGTAGTGTCCGGCATGTCGCTCTTTTTCAGGTCAGTAAATTCTGTAAAATCGACCGTAATACCCTGCCAGCGGCTCTCAGTCATTTTTGAATCTATATCATCATATACCTGTACCGACTGACGGTATTCATAATAGTTCAGCGTGTCGGAACCAAGACGGAAAATAATTGTTTCAGTATCTGATGCATTTGGCGGTGGTCCCGTCGCATGCTGTGCATACACCCATAATTTCACTTTGCTGTAATTGAGCAAGTCTAATTTTTCGGAGAAAGTTTCCTTTGCATAAATGTATCTATCCGGCTCAAGATGCTGTATGTTCAAGACAAGAGACTGCTCGATCTCTTTTTCTTTATCATCATCTCCTGTTAATGAGCCGGGAGGGGGAGTGTAGTCGAGATTGTTGGAGTTATTTTCTGTAGCCACTTCAAATGCTTCATCCGGCTGCAGATCGGCTGGTTTGTGCAATGTCGTATCCATTATGGTTGAAGCTGCCCATTTGTTGCCGACCAGCTCGAATGTTTCGATATCGATAACAAGATCATCCGAAGTTTCTGTCTTCATCCATAGACGGGCACTTTGAATATAATTCCAGGCAATATTTCCTTCACCAAGTGGTTGGAAGTAAAGTGAATCCTGCAAGGGGATGCGGATAAACATCCAATCATTATATTCTGAAATAAGAATTTCAGGATCGACGTTTGTAAGATCGATTGCATATTGGAAATAATTATTTCGGATATCCAGCACAAAGTTCTTATTTAGATCTTCAGTATCCAGACGTCCGTTGACCTCATCTCCATTAATACCGCTGTAATCGGACGAACCTGCCGTATATATATAGTCGTCATTCCCATCATCGACGTCAGGAGTATCATCAAAATCATGATTTTTAGGTGGTACCGGATCTGTGCCCTGTACATTATCAAGTCCCACATCTTCTCCCACATCGAGCACACCATCCTGATTGAGATCTTCATAATTTAGAACATTATTTGGATGAAGTATAGGATAATAGTCCTCACTTATAGTTCCAAAATCTATAAAAAGTGTATCACCAAGTTCAGCATCTTCAGCTTTTATTGTCAGTTCGAGATACCGTTTCTTCTTAAAATCCTCTGCGGTAGCCCCGAAACTCTTCATGATACCACCCCAGTTCGGAAACAGTGAAATGGGCTGAAGCTTGCATTCCAGTACGGACACATATTCTCTTCCTTCATCGGTCGGAAGGTCAGGATAGATATCCTTTTTCTGGAATTCATTGTGCGGATTATACCAGTTAAAATTGCCCCTGGTAATACGAGTAACCAGCGTATCTGCCATGAGGGAATCAATTCCAATCGGATGACTTGCGAAATCATACTCTGACCGGCTAATGCCAACAGATAAGAGTTCATTGATCGCTTCCATATCATCGATATATGCTTCTCCGTTATCGGTTGCATTAGGATTAGGAATATTCATTGCAACTTCACCGGAAAGAGAAACGGAGGATTTTTCATTGGTTCTCACAAGCGGTATCATATCAACAAGATCCGTCACAAAGGGCAGGTCTGCTCTTATTGATCCATCGATATCGCCTATAAATATCTTTGTGGGTTCACCACCCACCTTCACATGCCTTTTACCGGTAGAACCTCCCTCATACATAAAAGTTGCGCCAACCTTGGCGTTATTGTTGAATTCATAATCCGCGCGAACACCAAACATGCTTTTTTTATCAATATTAAAAAAAGGCTGGTACTCGAAATCTACTTTGACATCAGCGTTAGGGTTGCTTGCAGCATCACCTTTGAGCCGAACTGTTCCGCTAAAATAATCAATATCATAATCGATTCCCTTTTTCATAAGCACACCATCGACATATACCTTCTCGCTTCCTTCTATGATATTGATATGTCCAAGGTTGATCGTGCTGCCAACTTTATTTGATTTTACACCGAGATAGAATGGATTATAATCATCTTCCGTCTGGTCAGGATTGAGCTCATTATAGACCATTGGATTACCCAAAGTGGTACTGTAGCCGGAAAACCAGTGCGGCTGGAAGGGTTCCCACATAGGGAACACAGCAACTCCTTTATCCAGGTCAATTGTTCCATCACTCCCGTTTACTATGCCGTCTCCGGTTGTATCAAGATTGAGAATATCAATAAATTTATGCAGCACATTGTTGGAATCTACGATCCCGTACTCCGCTTCACCTCCCGCACCCGGAGGATAGTAGTAGATTTTCATTTCAAATCCCTGTGCATCAATGTTCTGCCCACCGAGACTGTAAATATTTTTTATCTGATAACCCCATTTGGCATCTGGAAGATCTTCATAAGGAACATTATAGTTCTTTTTGATCATCTTCACCTCAAGAGTTCCGCCCTGGGGCCAGCTTCCCCATTTTTTACCGGACCGCTCCTCATAAATAACGCCTATTGCATAATTATTTGAGATTCCCACACCGAATTCGATCATATATGGTGAGTTCAAATAATCAATTAAAAAATCATTTATTGGATCTGTCAGCTCATAAAATCTATATTCATTTCCCTCAAGATCATAACCTGGCTCATAACTTTGATCATTGCGTCCATCATCAATGAAAACCCTGACTGAGCCATCTTTCGGCATCT
>JAGHCS010000135.1 GCA_021160355.1 Candidatus Cloacimonadota bacterium | reverse complement strand
TCGGTCAGATGGAAAAGCCCAAAGTTGATTACATCGAAGGTCTTTCCCCGGCTGTTTCGATAGAGCAGAAAGCAGCAAGCCACAATCCGAGATCAACGGTTGGCACCGTGACAGAAATTTATGATTATCTGCGCGTTCTCTTTGCACGTATCGGCACACAATACTGCTACCAATGCGGAGAACCGGTTTCGTCACAAACCCCGGATCAAATGGTCAATACACTGCTTGAGCTCGAGCCCGGAACGAGGATACAGATATTAGCTCCTCTCGTGCGGGAACGAAAAGGGGAACATAGGGATGTGTTCAGCCGCATTAAGCGGGAGGGCTTTGTACGCATGCGTGTCAACGGTGTAATTCATGATGTAAATGATACTATAAAATTAGATAAAAAGAGCAAGCATAATATAGAAGTTGTAGTTGACAGATTGGTAATAAAAGATGGGATTGAAAGCCGGCTGACAGACTCGATGGAGCTGGCACTCGATCTTGCCGATGGCGTGGTGATGGTTGATTTTCCTGATAAAAGCGAGACACAGCTTTTCAGCATCCAGAATGCCTGCCCGACATGTAATATCAGCTATCCAAAGTTGAATCCCCAAATGTTCTCCTTTAACAGTCCTCTTGGAATGTGCGAGACATGCAATGGGCTTGGAACACGTATGGAACTCGATGAGGATAAGATAGTTCCGGATCGAAAAAAATCCTTGCTGGAAGGAGCAGTTGTTTACTGGGGACCGCTTCAGGAAAAGCGCAGATCATGGCGGTATAAAATCCTGCTGCAACTTGCGGACGAGTTTGATTTCTCTCTGAAAACGCCCTGGAATCAGCTAAGTGAGCAGGCACGTGACGTAATTCTCTATGGATCAAGAGGAAAAAAGTTCAGAATAGACTGGGATATGGAAACCAGTTCCGGTCATTATATGACACAGTTTGAGGGGCTGATCCCGACTATACAGCGCAGGTTCAGAGAAACAAAATCCGAGGCAATGAGGAGGATGTATCTCACCTATTACAGCGAAAAACCATGCATAAGTTGTGGGGGGACAAAGCTCCGTGTCGAGAGTAGATATGTGAGAATTAACGGAAAGTCGATAGTTGAGATCTCCCAGATGTCCATTCGCGAAGCTTATGAACTTTTGAATAATCTGAAGCTTACAGGAAACGAGAAGATCATAGCTGAAGAACTCATTAAAGAGATACAAGCGCGTCTGCAATTTATGCTGAATGTCGGACTGCACTACCTTACTCTTGATAGGAGCGCGCCAACTCTTTCCGGGGGCGAATCCGAACGTATCCGCCTCGCCAGCCAGATCGGGAGTGGACTTGTAGGAGTCATGTATATCCTCGATGAACCCACGATCGGATTACACCAGAGGGATAACAAAAAACTTATTGAGATGCTCGTTGGATTACGCACAATAGGTAATACGGTCATCGTTGTGGAGCACGATGCAGAGATGATGAAGCAAGCAGACCATATCCTGGATTTCGGTCCACTCGGGGGTGTGTATGGCGGCGAGATCGTTGCCCAGGGCTCGTATGATGAGATCATAAAAAATGAGAATTCTCTTACCGGAAAATATCTTTCCGGCGCATTAAACATTCCTGAACCGAAATTTTATCGAGCAAAGAGACATGGATATCTCACACTTAAAAAAGTGCATCAAAACAATCTAAAAAACATCGATGTGAAAATCCCGCTTGGTGTTCTTACCTGTATTACAGGTGTGTCTGGCTCAGGGAAAAGTTCTCTCATTAATCAAACGCTTTATCCCGTTATCGCGAAACAGCTCTATCACAGTTCTCACACAGAGGGCAAATACGAGGACATTGAAAACATTGAAAGCATCGATAAGATCATCAATATCACGCAAGATCCGATCGGACGAACTCCTCGCTCAAATCCTGCCACCTACACAAAAGTATTTGATGAGATCCGGAAAATTTTTGCAAGTACTCAATCAGCAAAAGTTCGGGGATATAAAGCAAGCAGATTTAGTTTCAATGTGCCTGGAGGACGTTGTGAAGCTTGCAGGGGAAATGGCGTCAAGCAGATCGAAATGCACTTTCTTGCTGATGTATTCGTGACCTGCGAAGTATGTAAAGGAAAGCGGTTCAACAAAGAAACACTCCAGATAAAATATAAAGACAAGAATATTTATGATGTGCTCAACATGGATGTACAGGAAGCACTGAAGTTTTTTGAAAATATTCCTAAAGTTAAGAGAAAATTACACACTCTTTGTGATGTCGGACTGGATTATATCAAGCTCGGACAACCGTCGCCAACTCTTTCCGGAGGTGAAGCTCAAAGGGTTAAACTGTCACGCGAGTTAAGCAAAACAAGCACGGGAAACACGCTCTATATTCTCGATGAGCCAACAACGGGACTACATTTCCACGACATCAGAAAGCTTATTTCCGTCCTCAACAAATTAGTCGATAAAGGTAATACAATCGTTGTTATCGAGCACAATCTCGATGTGATAAAATGTGCAGATTATATTATTGACCTTGGGCCTGAGGGGGGTGACGAGGGAGGTGAGATCGTTGCAACAGGCACGCCATTTCAGGTGGCAAAAGAAAAGAAATCCTATACAGGTCAGTATCTTCGATCCCTTTTTCCCGAATTCAAAGAGCAAAAGAATTGACAGAGAATAGCTGTTTCTGATGGTTATCATAATATTTAGACGGAGAATAAAAATATGCAAAGGATCTTCATCCTGTTGGTCACGATATGCTTTTTTTTTATTGGACTAATTTCGTGCACATCACAGGAGAGACCTTTTAAGTCAGCAGAATTTACTGTAACATTACAGCCAAATCCTCTTGATTCAACTCTGACAGACCTTTATGTGAAAAATATACACAAAGATCAGTCCCAGCTTTTCATTACCCTTCCGGATGTTGAGGTGCAGCACTATCACCCTGCCGAGTTTCGCAATGGCTCAATATACGTGATCCGGCGCATTCATCCATTTCCAGAATTCCCGAATCAGTGGGGAGATGAACTGTGGAAATACTCAAGCATGAAAAAAGGCGACGAGATTTATTCTTCAAAGGGAATGGATTTTCGAGTTTCTCCACATGAAAGAGATATTGCACTGGTTTCCGACACTGTCCTTTACTTCATCAATGCTTCAGACGGATCAAATATCACTCAATTTTATCCTTCGACCTTATCGAAAGTGCGGAGAAAAGATCTTCAAATACAGCCAATTGCATGGACAGCCGGAGGGACATTTTTCTGGGGTTCTCTTTATCAAACAGTGAATATTTTTACTTTTTTTCGCGTTATTGCGGAAACATGGGAAGTTGACTCCTATGATGTGGATACCCTGAAAATAAACTCATCAGACTATGCACTCAACCCGTCAAACGGCATGCTCGTGTACAGCGATTTTCCTGCTGTTTTTGATATGGAAACCTATCGGCATGTGAAAAAGAGCAAGATGCGGGTTCATCTATATTTGTATGATCTGATAAACGGTGAAAGCACATTGTTGGCGACAACACATTCGAAAGATTTTCAGCCCAAATGGTTGTCCTCGCGCAACATTGAAGTGAATAATCCGGAAGGCGAAGGACGCATCATTATTTCTCTATGACCTAGTATGCGGAGTAGTGGACATCTAAACAAAAATGAGCTTTTATATATTGAATAGGAACAAATAAATTACGTAAGAATAAAATGCAGAGAAAGGATATATCATGAAAAAAGGATTTATTTTATGTATGATTTTAATTGCAAGTATAGGCGCACTCAATGCGTTTGATTATTCGTACTTCCCCACAGCAACAACGGATGATTTTCTTGCAACAAAAGTCAATCCAGCCGCTTTGGGATTTGGGAACGCAACAGGAGTGGGATATCTTCATTCTTTTCAGGATAAGCATATGCAGAAAAACTGGGCGTTTTTCCTGAATCTTAAGAATCTGGGATACTGTTATGAAAAGATGGATTCAACGGAACTCCACACACTTTCTGGCGGATCGAAACTTGCAAAAAATATTTATTTTGGAACAGATTACGTATGGAAACCGGCAGGTTTTTGGAAAGGTGATTGGGGATTATATTTTCTGACACGTCCCTGGGATTTTCTTTCTATTGCGGGATCATGGAGAAATATATCAAAGGAGAATGAAAGCTATACCATGGGATTTGGGCTCCGTCCCATCAGGGTCAAGGGCAGATTCTGTTATAAAATTTCTCTGACCTGCGATGCGACCTACTCAAACAAAGAGTGGAGAAAACCCATCGTTGGAATTCAAACGCAATTCCTTAATGGCATTCATTTGAACGGATATTACGATTTTGAGAATGAAGGCATTTCTGTGGGCGTTGGTTTTGATATATCACATTTCAAAACCGGTGCACAATACAGTAATAAAAGTAAAAGCGGGATGGTATATGGCAATATATCCGGCAAACGTTTCCATTCTTTTTTAACCCATGACAAGCAGAATAAATTTTATAATTATAAGCTTTCCGGTGCTGTGTATGATATTCAGCCCGTTCAAAAATTCGGTCCTATTGAAATCGTATCATCTTCGGGAAATACAATGGAAGAAATCATCGAAAAGGTAAAAACACTGAAAAAAGATGACAGAATTAAAGGAATTGTCTTTCAATCCGGAAATCTGTCTGCTGGTTTGGCAAAATTTCAGGAACTGCAAGATGCTTTTATAGATTTCAAATCCACTGGTAAAAAAATAGTATTCTATTATGATTATATTACGAATTCCAATTATGTATTTGCCTCTTCAATCGCTGATAAAATCTACCTAAATCCGGGCGGTATTCTTGATTTGAGAGGGATTTCCGCATCAATGCCATATATTAAAGGACTCCTTGATACTCTTGGTATAGATGTCATTCGATTTCAGAGCCATGCATATAAAAATGCTGCAAACATGTTCACCGAAACTCACATGACCGAAGCTGAGCGCGAAATGTATGAAGACTTCCTTTCCGATCTTTATGCCCAGATGGTTCTTATGATATCCGAAGGCAGAGGTATGACTGACGAGCAGGTGAGAACGGCAATTGATAACGGACCCTATCTTCTTGCAGAACGAGCACTCGAAGCCGGGTTGGTTGATGGCTTGATATATCGGGATCAGCTAGAGGATACCCTTAAGGTGCTCTATGAGGATGTCCAGATAACACAGCGGTACAAAATATCTGAGAACCGATTAGATTGGAGTGACGACCCCACAGCGAAAGTTGCAGTAATTTATGCTACTGGAAATATTCACTCAGGCAAGAGTATTCCTGGCAAATCCATAGGTGATGAAACCTATATGAAAGCGGTAGAACAGGCGAGAAAGGATCCTTCAATAAAAGGGATTATTCTGCGTATCGACAGTGGTGGCGGTTCTTCGCTGGCATCGGAGAATATCTATCGAGAAGTATTTCTTTGCAAAAAAGGAGATAATCCCAAACCTGTCGTCTCCTCATTTTCAGGAGTTGCTGCATCAGGCGGATATTACATTGCCTGCCCCTCGGATAAAATATTTGCAGAACCAACAAGTGTGACCGGGTCCATCGGAGTGATAGCTGCTGTACCCAATCTCACAAGATTATTTGAAAAAATACATGTGAACTGGGATAATGTCAAAGAAGGAAGGAATGCCGATTTTGCTTCCATGTACCGACCCATGAGCGATGAAGAAAAGAAGATGATTACGGAATCTGTGAGTGCAGAATATAAAGACTTTGTCGGACATGTCGCAAAAAGCAGAGGTATGACTTATGAAGAAGTCGATGCAGTCGGCAAAGGACGAGTATGGACGGGCACAAAAGGACTCGAATATGGACTCATCGATGCATATGGCGGCATGAAAGAAGCAGTTGCTGAGATTAAAAAATTGGCAAACATCCAGAAAGAGATCGAACTGGTTGCATATCCGAAATCGAAGTCTGCCTTCACGATCAACCTCAGTATGGATACTCACGATATGACATTGAATGATCTTCCTCGGGACATAAGGATTCTTATTGAAAGAATTCAGGAATCAACTTTTTACAACGAAGGTCGCATTCTCTATCTTATGCCCTATATTATGCCGGAGATATTGGAGTAAAATCTTATAAATCATACAATATATGAGAGATTGAATATGAAAAAAACACTAAAAATAATTGCGGTTGTGATGATGATCCTTCTGGTCGTCAGTTGTACTGCCGGAGTTAACCAAATGGAGAACAAGCCGGATAAAGATCATAAGGTTGCCGGTTTCTGGAGAGGGCTTTGGAATGGATTTATCATCCTGTTCTCATTCATCATTTCCCTTTTTAATGATAATGTGACTATCTATGAAGTTCATAATAATGGAGCGTTATACAATCTCGGATTTTTGCTTGGAATAATGCTCTTCTTTGGAGGGAGTGGCGGAGGTGCTGCAAGCAGGAAGAGAAGATAGTAATTGTTTTTGATTTCAGAATCCGACACACTTCGCTACAGGGCTGGCGCCGAGCACGGATTTTAGATTTAAGAATAAAGGTTCTCAATCCCGACTCAGCTTGAAAAGATGAGTCGGGATAGAGGAAACCCGCGTCATTTCCTTAGCTACTAACTCGTGTTTTGGTTTCTATCCTTCTAATATTTTCACAAATACTTTTCTCTGGCGGGGTCCGTCAAACTCGCAGAAGAATATTGCCTGCCACGTGCCAAGCACGAGAGAGCCATTCTCGATCATCACCATTTCGGATGCACCGACCAAAGTTGACTTGATATGTGCTGCAGAATTTCCTTCCATGTGTAAATAACTATCACGCAAGGGCACGATCTTATTCAGCTCTTTTATAATATCCTTCACGACTGAAGGGTCGGCGCCTTCATTAATAGTTATTGCTGCCGTGGTATGAGGAATAAATATTTGGACTATTCCATCTACAATTCCTGATTCATAAACCACATTCTGAATGCGAGATGTGATATTGATCATTTCAGAGTGCGAATTTGTTTTAAGTGAAAAAGATTTCATAACATATCCTTTTTTTTATGAGGAAATTTAGTGTAAAAAATTTTTTGTCAACCAAAAATAATTGACAATTTGTCAGGCATCTTACTATATGACGAAGCTTACAAAGAGCAAAAATTATATGTGTAAAAATAAACCAAAAAATTTAGGAGGCAGCATGAAGAAAATACTCTTCGGTTTGCTAATTGCAGCTTTTGTCGTAGGCGCTATTGGATGTGGCGGCGGCGAAAAAACAGTGAAAGAATCTAATATTCCTGATTGGTTTTTAAACCCTCCCCAGGATCCTGATTACATCTTTGGCGTAAACTCAGCGACGTCAACCCAGATGCAACTTGCCCTTGACAAGGCAAAAGCTGGGGCACGTGCAGATATTGCACAACAACTTGAAACTAAGGTTTCTGTGCTTGTAAAAAGTTTCCAGGAAGAAGTAGGAAGTGGTGAGGATGCAGAATTGAACGCATTCTATAGCCAGACCATGAAGAACATTGCGAACCAAACCCTTCAAGGAAGCAGAGTCCGCGAGCAGAAAGTAGTTCCTGAGAGCGGCGGCATGTTCAGAGCGTATATGCTTATGGAACTTCCACTCGTGGCATTCAATCAGAATGTTGTGAAGAAGGTTAAGGATATGCAGCTTTATGACAGATTCCGCGCTTCACAAGCTTTTGAAGCCCTTGAAACTGATATTGATAAATATCAACAAGAGCAGCAGAATCAATAATTTTCTTATGAAGTAGAACAACCCCGGGAATTTTTCCGGGGTTTTCTCTTTTCAGTATATGAAAAAATTCATTCTTGGTTTGCTCGCTGTATTGCTTATACTCTCATGTGCATCATCACAAAAAAGCATAAATGCCCCCACGCAGACAAAATACCCCAAATGGTTTATTACTCCGCAGAATGCGGTGATCGGATACGGTCCGGTGTATTATATAAAAGAATCCGGCGCAAGAGAAGCAACTAAAAGTGCAGTTGATAATTTTGTGAAACTATCTCACTGCTATGTGCTGGGAACTCAAACCTATATCCAATCTATAAAAGGACTCGATCTTGTGTATGATTCACTTTTCATTCACGTGGAAGATTCTCCTGCGGACGAAAAAACTCTGCAAAAATATTTTGCTCACGCAGACACATTTGCCACCAAAGACATGATCATCGTGATCTACTCGCGCTCATCCCTCGATGCATTAAAGGAGCTTCTTTTATTCACTGAGAATTGCCAATGGGTCGACACACCACCTCAGGATGAAGAATATGTTTATGCGATTGGTTCATGCAGCCAAATCTTCAATGAACATAAAGCATGGTACAGCGCAGAGAACAATGCAATACTCAACCTTGCCAGAAAAATATCAATGAATAATGCAGTTGAAGTACTTGTAAATGACAATAAACTGATGAGTAAGTTCAACGAAAACGTGAATGTTGAATTAAATAACATCGAAGTAGTGGAACGCTGGAAAGATCCCAAAACAAATGTCTATTACGTGCTTATACGCATGTAATATACGAAAAAGCAAAACATTTAATTTAATAATCCACAAACAGGGGAACACATGAATAATTTTCGTGTCATAGTAATATTTTGCATTAGCGTACTTCTTTTTATACCAGCCTCTCTTCTTTTTGCATCCGAAATAATATTTAGAGAAGATTTTAGCAACAATGATAACAACTGGCCCATCGAAGATGATGAGTATGGCAAAACTTCAATAGTCAACTTATTCATCTGCATCTGTGATACTTTTTCAGGGAAGATTAATGTAGGGTCAATTCCCCGAATTGACCGGGCTTTCAATTCGGCTGATTAGGGGTAATCAGCCCTACATTTGTCTAAGTT
>JAGHCS010000249.1 GCA_021160355.1 Candidatus Cloacimonadota bacterium | reverse complement strand
ATTCACCAATGAATTCGAGCGGAAATATTTTGAGGATTTTGACGATTTCCTCGATAAGTATTCCAAATCTCCAATGTGGTTATCAAATGATGAAGTAGCCAGTGAAGTTGCTCATAGTATACAATTTCAAAATAATAAAATTTATGATCTTTATGCCTATTGTATTATGCCCAATCATGTTCATCTTATAATTCAACCTTTAAAAAGAAAAGTTGGTGAATATTATTCCTTATCAAAAATTATGTATTCACTCAAAAGATTTACAGCCAACTCATGTAATAAAATTCTCAAACGAACTGGACAATTCTGGCATCATGAGAATTATGATCATTATATACGAGATGAGAAAGATTATACTTATCAGATGAATTATATAATCCAAAATCCTGTTAAGGCAGGATTGGTCAATAATTCAACCAACTGGAAGTATATTTGGATTAGAGATAGATATACCAATGAGTTTGATTAATTTACTCAACATCTTAATGTTAAGCATACATTGTAAAACAAGATTCCAATCTTGTTTAATCAGGTAAATATGATTCATTATATATACAAAGAATTAACTGATTTTTGTAAAGATAAAAACTGCTATTTATTCTTTACCACACTCAACATCGGAATGTTGAGCTACTTTGTAAAACAAGATTCCAGTCTTGTTTCAAAGGAGTAAGTATGTTCGAAAATATTAAACAAGAAATCTTCTCCCAATTCAAAGAAATGCAGACAGTTTTCTTTGCAACCTGTGATAATGAGCGTCCCTATGTGCGCCCCATGCTGCTGCTTCTTTATGTAAACGACAAATTTTTGGTTGCAACAGGAACCGAAAATGCAAAGACTCCCCAGCTAAAAATAAATCCGAACTTCGAATTTTGCTATTTCATTGAAAAAGATTCTGGGCATGGTTACATTCGTGGCACAGGAAGAGTAGAATTCATTCAAGACATACAAATCAGGAAACACTTTATTGATAAATTTTCATACATCCGTCATTACTGGCAGGAACCGGAAGACCCGAGCTACATTCTGCTTCAACTTCATGTTGATTCCTTTGAATACATGCGTCCTGGCGAACAAACCTCAGAGAAAGTTCAATTATAACCTATGAATATTTTTAAAGGATTCGATAAAAAAATGCTCTCTTTCTACAGACAGCTTGCTGCTCATAATTCACGCGACTGGTTCGAGAAGCACAGAACTGATTATGCTACTTTTGTCCTTACTCCCGCACAGCATTTTGTGATGGAAATGGGAGAAAGACTTCGTGAGCTTTCACCGGATGTACATGCAATCCCGAAAGTGGACAAAACGATCTTCCGCATTCATCGTGATATAAGATTCAGTAAAGACAAGACACCATATAAAACTCATCTCGCGTTCTTTTTCTGGGATGGTCCGAGAAAGAAAAATGACAACTCCGGCTACTACCTGCATATCGATCCTCAAAAAGTATTCATAGGACTTGGACTGTATGTTTTTCCAAAAGATGTTCTCGAAATATATCGCGATATCATTTCAAAACCAAGAGAAGCAGAGATACTCCTTGGTGTATTTGAAGATATCAGAAAGGCAGGATATGGTGCTGGCGGAGATGGATCAAAAAATGTTCCACGTGGCTATGATAAAGATTATAAATATGCTGAACTCCTAAAATTTAAAGGAATATATACATGGCATGAATGTCCTCCTCCCGAGGAACTTTTCTCGTCGGATTTTATCGACTGGTGTTTTAATATTTACAAAATTATGACACCTCTGCATTATTGGATACGAGATAAATTAGTGTGAATGGATTCAGAATAAAATAGAACAGGGTTTTTAGACCCGAAGAAGATTTTATGTCAAGATATGAAGAAATTGATTTAAACGATATTACAACATACTCAGTCGAAGACCGCCCGAGCAAGGTGCACGTAAAAGATTTTATATCTGATGAATTCGTGAAGACAAATGAATTCATAAAGAGTCTCCCAAATATTCTCACTGCAAAGGATTTGAAAGAATTGATCCGTCATGCAAAGGGTGCGATCATCGACCAGAAACCCATCATCCTGATGTTTGGCGGGCATCTTATCAAATGCGGGCTTTCACCGCTTGTGAACCGGGCAATTGAGCAGGAAGTTATTTCTGCAATTGCAGTGAACGGTTCTGTTGGTATTCATGATTTCGAGATCGCCTTTTTCGGCAAAACATCCGAAGATGTTGAAACTGCGCTTGAGGATGGCAGCTTCGGTATGGGAGCTGAAACAGGAAGGATCATCAACGAGGTTATTTCCGAAGGTTTTGAAAATGACCTTGGCTACGGTGAAGCCCTTGGCAAATTCATCTATGAGGAACGCCCTCCCTACTGGGATTACAGTGTCTTTGCAAAAGCGTATGAATATGATGTGCCCATAACTGTTCATGCAGCGATCGGCACTGATATCATTCATCAGCATCCTCAAGCGGATGGCGCAGCACTCGGCGGTGCCAGTTATAAGGATTTCAAGATCTTTACAAATATAATCAAAGACCTTAATGAAGGCGGCGTACTTCTCTCTTTTGGCTCCGCAGTTGTGTTGCCGGAAGTATTCCTTAAAGCTTTGACCATTGTTCGCAATCTTGGATATGAAGTAAACAATTTCTACACTGCCGTTTTTGATATGATAAAGCATTACAGGCCTATGACGAATATAGTTCACCGTCCAACCGCATGCGGTGGAAAGGGCTTCCATTTTGTCGGTCATCACGAGATCATGTTTCCCTTGCTTATGGGAAGTCTCCTTGAAGAATGAAAAAGAATGGAACCCAAATTAGCGCTTATAAACTGATAAATTCCGGATAGACTATGATAAAAAAGAAATCGCACCTCATCTTTAAGATCATTATCAGTATTCTCTTTCTGATATTTCTTTTCTATATCATTAAACCTCAGCAGATACTTACTGCATTGAAGAACGCAGATGTGATATGGGTTCTCCTTGCGTTGTTGCTTTTACCACTTAATCTATTTCTGCAATCCATAAGATGGAAATTTCTCGTCACTTTAAGCAAAGAAAAAGTATCTAATAAGGAAATCCTTTCATCAATCCTTTACAGTTTTTCCTACAGCATTTTTACGCCTGCAAGACTTGGCGAAATAGGAAGAGCATTTCATATCGCGAACTCCAAAAAAGACGAGATGGTAGTGCTCGCATTTTATGAGAAGTTTTTTGCTTTTTGTTCACTCATGCTTTTTGGTCTCATTTCACTGAGTTTTCATGCGAGTTTTTATTATTTGATTGCAGTTATCATAGTGCTGATATTGATGTTTTTTTCAAAAAATATAGCTCAGCATCTTCCCTACTTCAAAAAATTTACAATCATATTAAAGAAAGTTCATACTGCTAAGATATTCGTGATTTCACTCCTTTTTGTTTTTGTGTATATCTTTCAGTTTTACCTTATCCTCAATGCGTTCAAGCCCGTAAATATCTTCAGTTCCTTCTTTTTCATCTCCATTGTAATGCTTGTTAATGCGATACCAATTACCTTTAGTGGACTTGGATTGCGGGAGCTCGCATCGGTATATTTCTTCAAACAGCTTTTGATAGAACCGGGGCAGGCAGCGAGCGCATCTCTGCTTCTCTTTGCGATCAATATACTGATTCCAACCTTGAGTGGTTTCATCCTTCACCTAAGACCTACGCATACTAAGATTGCAGAAAGTGAGGTGCAATGAAAAAGTTCTTTCTACTGGCATTCCTTATTATTATATTCTCAGTAAATCTTATTGCAGAAGAAAAACCCTTTGACTCAGGACGCAGCTCCACAAAGGCATTGCTCTGGTCGATCATACCCGGCGGCGGGCAGTTTTACAACAAACAGTATGTCAAAGCAGGCATTGATATTCTGGCTGAATCATTGATCATCGGCACAGCCATACATTATCATTTAAAAATGATTGATGCATATGCATTATATGAGCAAACGCACTCACAGGCACATTATGATCAGTATAATTATTATTATCAACAACAGCAGAATATGGTCTGGTGGTGGGCGACAGTAAAATTGCTCTCTTTACTCGATGCATATATTGATGCAAAGATGTTTAATTATAATGAAAAGATGAAAAAATTAGATCTGGAATTTGAGGGTTTGGGAATGTCGTTGAGGTACAACTTTTGAAAAACGCTGTAGGGTCATCTGCCCCCAGATGACCACTCTTAAGATCTATATATAATTTTTCACACGGTCGATTCGGGGAATCGGCCATACATTGGTAATGGCTTTACAAATCCGCTATATTTGTAACTTTCCCAATCCTTTGATAAACCTTTCCGGACAGGATTATCTAAAATATATTTTGCTTTCTGGATGAGTGATTCATGTTTTCTGATAATATGTTCATAAAAATCCCTTTGCCAAATTTGATCTTTATCATTCGTATTTTTGTGAATTAATTTTGTTGTTAATCTCTTAAAATCTACTACCCAATCTTGAAGACTTTTTTTATACATAGAATGTAATGATAACAATAAATGGAGGTGATCCGGCATCAAGCAATAGCAATAGAGATTGATTTGGTTCAATCTATTGCAACGGCATATCAAATCTTGTATAATGATGTCTGCGATAACCGGATTATCAAAATAATGTTGCTTTCTATAGGAACAAATAGTCATGAAATATGTGTACCCGCTACCTTTAT
>JAGHCS010000254.1 GCA_021160355.1 Candidatus Cloacimonadota bacterium | reverse complement strand
CTTGACGGAACATGGAATGATGATGGAGACAATCTTTGGGGCGAAATAGGGGAAGATGATCTATTGCCGGATGTGTCTGTTGGAAGAATGTCATTCAGTAATTCTGCTGAACTGGCAAATATTCTCAATAAATCAATGATGTACCAGGAAAATCCAATTCTCGGAGAACTGACTAAGCCCATCCTTGCAGGAGAAGATCTCTATGACAATCCACAAACATGGGGTGGTGATTACCTCGATCTTCTTATCGGATATCACGAAGATAACGGCTATACAACTGAAGGTATTCCAGCTACTAATAATATAGAAAAACTTTACGACAGAGATATAGGTTATTGGAGCAGTTCTACACTTATCAGCAAGATCAACGAAGGAAAATCCTATGTACATCATTCAGGTCATGCGAGCGAGACTTATTGTATGAGAATGTCAAACAGCGATATTACGAATTCAAATTTTTCCAACCTGAATGGCACGACACACAACTTTACTCACATTTACACTCATGGCTGCCTTTCAGGAGCTTTTGATTCAAATGATTGTATTGCTGAAAAGATTGTAAATTTAGAAAATTTCGCAGCTTCATTTATTGGTAATTCGCGTTACGGATGGTTTAATGAAGGGCAAACTGAAGGTCCTTCGGAGCACATGCACAGAGAATATGTAATCGCACTTTACACCCTTCGAACGGACAGGATTGGTGAAGCTCATCTGAATTCAAAGATTTATACTGCTCCCTGGGTGAATGCTCCCGGTCAGCACGAGGAAGGTGCACTCCGCTGGTGTTTCTACTGCTGCAATGTCATCGGCGATCCTGTTATGCCGATATGGACAGATGAGCCAATCGATATGCAGGTCATGTGCCCGGATAGTATTTTTATCGGACAGAACCAGGTACAGGTAACTGTTACGAGTATCGGAGCAACTGTGGAAGGTCTTGTGTGTACTCTTCTGAAAGATGGAGAATTTCATGGAACAGGAACTGTCAGCGCTTTTGGGTCTGCAACTATTGATATTGAGCCGATTTTTACGGATGTGGGTACAGCTCAACTTTTTGTGACCGGATATAATTGTATCAAATCAATATATGATATCGTGATCATTCCCAGTGCTGGCGCATATGTGATAATTGATAGTGTCGCGACCAGAGATGCTAATAATAATATCCCTGAATTTTCAGAAGAGGTACGTTTTGATTTCGTATTGAAAAATGTGGGAACTCAGGATGCTCCAAATGTGAATGCGACGCTCAGCTCAGATGATGAATACATAACCTGCTCCTACTCCTCAGCTTTCTTTGACACTATTTTTGCAGGAGGAACTGCGACGCAGGAAAATGTGCTCCCAATAATTATTGATGATTATGTACCAGATCAGCATATTGCTGCGATCACAATGGATATTACTGCGGATGGCAAGCAGAATTGGAATACCCAGTTTACTATTGTTCTCAATGCACCGGTTTTGGAAATGGGAAATTATCAGATTGATGACAGCGCTGGAAACAATGATGGGGTTCTCGATCCTGGAGAAACTGTTATTATGATTATCCCAACACTTAATATCGGTCATGCGATCTCACCGGATGCCCAGGCAACACTCTCTTGCTCAGAAAATCTGATCATAATCCAAAATACATCTATTTCACTTGGGCAGATCGAAGCTGGAGATACTGCGAATGCGATTTTCACTGTTACTGCAAGTTCCCAGCTCGAAGAAGGAACTGCAATCATCTTTGGATATGATGTAGTAGCAGGTGCGTATGAGCTCGAAGAAGAAATCGGCATGACAATAGGTCTTATTATAGAAGATTTTGAAACAGGTGATTTCAGTATGTATGATTGGTATTTTGGTGGAGATGCAGACTGGACTATAAGTGAAGCGAATCCCTACGAAGGGAATTACTGTGTGAAATCGGGTAATATTCCTAACAGCTCAGAATCATCATTATATATTGATGTCGAAGTCTTTACTGAAGGAGTGATAAGTTTCTGGAAAAAAGTTTCTTCGGAAAATAACTATGATTACCTGCAGTTCTATATTGATGGCTCACTTCAGGATGAGTGGAGCGGTGAATCTCCGTGGTCTGAGGAATCCTATAATGTAACACCAGGAATTCATACTTTTGAATGGCGATATGATAAAGATGTATATGTAACCGGCGGACAGGATTGTGCCTGGATCGACTACATTATTTTCCCACCACTTGGCGCTCCGACTTCCAATGATGATCCAGCTCAAATCACTCAAAATTTCCTTGCTGAGAATTTCCCCAATCCTTTTGGTAACGTAACAAATATCCAGTTTGCCTTAAAGAATCCTTCGAAAGTAACCATCGAAATATATAATATTTTAGGGCAAAAGGTCAAAACTATTTCAGAAGAAGAACTTCCTGCAGGAGTTCACTCAACCTGTTGGGATGGAAAAGATTCGTTCGGGCATCCGGTTGCAAATGGGGTCTATTTTTACCGAATGAATACTGACGAATTCCATCAAACAAGAAAAATGATATTGATTAGATAAAAGGAGTATGAATGAAATCCATTTCACTGTTGCTTGCTTTTTTACTTATCACTGCTTTACTTTCTGGACAAACAGTCTGGCAGGATGACGGAATCCCGATCCGTCAAGGAGTTAATATAGAATGGTACCGCTCCGGCATAACCCTCGAAGATGGCTCGGTAGTATATGTTTGGTCTGATACACGTATGGGAGACCGGGATGTCTGGGCTCAGCATGTTGATATCAATGGAAATCTTCTCTGGGGAGCTGATGGGATCATGGTGAATGGTGAGATAAACAGGCAGGAAGATCCTGTTGTTATCAATACCGGAGATGGCAGTGTCATAGTCGCATGGGTTGATTTCAGGAATGAGGATGCCGGAGATGTATATGCACAAAAATTAGACGAAAACGGCAATCTCTTATGGGATGTATCAGGTGTGCCTTTATGCCTTTCTGCTGACGTTCAGATTTCACTGAATATTGTGAATGACGCAGCTCAGGGCGCTTATGTTATTTGGCAGGATAGCAGAAATCCAGGTGGAGTAGATATTTACGGTACACATATAGATTCTTCCGGTTCAATTGTTGCTGGATGGGATACTAATGGGAATCCAATAGCTGCTCAAAATGGAGATCAAGACGGACATACTTTCTGGGAAGATGGAACAGGCGGTGCTGTTGTTGCATGGCACGACACACGTGAAGCAACAAATGAAAATTTATACATGCAGAGAATCTCCTCTGACGGCACTTTACTTTGGG
>JAGHCS010000126.1 GCA_021160355.1 Candidatus Cloacimonadota bacterium | reverse complement strand
GTTACAGGAAGTAGTTCGCAGCAAAGTGTGAACCGCTTCATGAGAGAATCATCTTGTCACAAGTCGAAGAGCTTGTGATAAGTGATTTGGAGAACTTTCAACTTAAGACATGCTCTCCGACATGTCTCAAGTCTTAACAAATTCCCATCTAAAAAGAGGGGTGGATTCCGATGGAATCGGAAGACGGGGTGTGTAAGACAATTCTGGATTCCTACTTCCCCAGGAATGTCCTCAATATTATTCCTCTCTTATCTTTGCGAAAGTTCCGAACTTACGCAAAATCCAAATAAATATAACCGAAGGCGATATTGGCTAATATCGCCTTCAATAACAAATGTAATATTGTGTCAGGGAGTGGTCCCTGACATCTCAGTTATCTCATTTATTGCATCAAGACGCTTGATGCACTCCAAAAGTATTTTTACTGATTACTTTGCTCTTCAAGGTCATCTCGGACGAGCAAACTGGTGGACATGCCTGCAAGTACAAGTTTCAGATCATCGGAAATACCATTCTTTATCCACACTGCGCCTGCATTTATCGTGGAAACAGCACCGATCGTATTCCCCAGATACACAAACTCATATCCGTACACACTGCCCTGAAATATTTTGGGAATATTCTGCCCTTCCACCTGGAGAATGCCCTTTATTTTTATCACTTCACCTTTATCGTTCTTTGCTTCGCCCATTTCGAGATTCTTGGGAGAGATATTATCAGGATTATTAACTACAAAATTCCAGATATTCATTCCCTCATCGACAAGAACACTCCCGTAAAAATAATTCTTATAAGACAGGTCGATAGAGAAAAAGTCATTGACCACATTCACGTCAGATTCCTCGAACTGCCCTGCACACACCACTTCTGCTTGAGCGCCGTCAGGTGTGAACTGGATGAAGTTGAACTTCTGCTTTGCCGACTTCATTTGAAGCACATCGGAAGAATTGGACTCGCTTGTTGTCCAGCCCTTACTGAATTTGGACGTTTTGTAGTCTCCGAACGAGATAACTTTGTTCCAGCTAAAGCCGAAGCGTCCCTTTACGGTGTACATCGAGGTATCTGTGGAAAGAGCTGAAGGCAATTTTATCTGCGGAACGGAACAGCCCATGATGAAGATCCCACCAATAAGAAGCAGTAAAGCTGATCTTTTCATGTTGTATTTTTTATTCATTGATCATCCTTTCTGGCGTTATTTAATAATAAGCTCACAGGGTGAAGACGAAGCGATCCAAAAGCCAAGAGGCACCTCAATAATAAAGATATCCGGCAGTTCGATAAATGGGATGTCATGAGTTTCATCTGCATTCTTGAATGTGACCATATTGATCTTATCCATTACATTACGGTTGACAGTCAATCTATACACCGCACTGGACATGAAGGCAGCTCCCATCTGATCGCCGCCACCTTCTTCCTCTTCTCCCTGAGGAAACTTGATATATATCTCTCCGTCTCCGACAAGCGGGAAAAGTGCAGGCACGTTCGCTTTTTTCATCTTTTTATAATCCTTACTTTTAACATCCACACTCATATACATCTCATACCCGCATTCTATCTCGCTGTCGGTTTTTACATAGTTCGCTTCTATATTTTTCGGGAATCCATTGATTATGCTCTCTTCATTATATTTAAAAATATCTTCGCATGGATTCTCGTCGGACTTGTTGCCGCCCATGCTGTTGGACATCTCAAATAGACTTTTACTCACTGCAAATTTAACGAATACATTGAGGTCGTTTCCTTCCTTTGAAATATGCTGCGTGATATTAAAACAACCTGCAAAAATAAGTGTGACCAAACCGATCACAAGAATATTTACCCATCTTTTTTTCATGTTTTCTCCTTCTGGATTTTCTCCAAAATTTATTTTTTTTGTGTTTCTATATGCGCTTCAGCAATTACTGTATGCTGAAGGTTGAGTATTTTTAATGTTATTTCCTGCTCCCTGACTTCAATGATACCATACGATGCAATACGTTTTTTATCTACACGTGCTTTCAGCTGTCCCGGATTGAACCGCACTCCCAAAATACTGTTTGCGATCTCCCAATTATGCGTATGCCCGAAAAGGAGCACATCAGCAGAATGGCTAAGATCATCGGGTGAATGTGCAATGAGGAATTTCATATTTTCTATCTTAATTTCAAGAGCATGCGGCAACTTCCCGTTCTTATATTCAGGATGAAAAATTCCCGGCACACGATAAATTTTTCTCCCACGTCTGTTAAATACGCAGGAATCGAGGTCTCCATAATTATCTCCGAGATGAATTATGATATCGACGAGAATATTGCTGTCCAACACATGCTGAAGAAGCTCATAGTTTCCATGAGTATCACTGACGACGAGAACTGTTTTCATTTATATACCTCAACTTGCAAATTGATATTAACAAAAATTTCACGTCAATTAATTGATGTTTGTTACTTTCAAAATGCCTGCCCGAGACTAAAATAAATTTTTCCTGATGGCTCTCCTTTTTGGGGGAACAAGTTAAATCCGTAATCGCAGCGCACAACGCCAAGCGGGGTTGCGACCCGCAGTCCGATACCCGGACAGCTTCTCATTGGCTGCCTTTTCACATCCTTCAGGAACCTCCACACATTACCGAAATCAAAAAATATCACGCCCCCGATAAATTTATAGATAGTCTGCCTTACTTCAAGATTTGCCACAACTTTGTATCTTCCGCCAATAGGATTTCCCTTATCGTCCAGTGGTCCGACCTTCCTATAACTGAAACCTCTTAACGAATGAGGACCGCCCGTATAGAATCTCTCATTAAGTGGAATGCTCGTTGACCTTCTAAAAAGAGTGATTCCACCTGCTTCAAGAGAAAAAGCAAGTGTCGTAGATGTTGAAGCAGGGACATAATATTTCCCTATTAATACTAAACTTCCGAAGATATCTGAAGTTGTTTGATAAGATTCTGCAATTTCACTTTCTCCGGATAGCACAAAACCGCGCGTCGTATTGAATATATTATCCCGCTCATCGTGTATAGCAGAGAGAGTAAGTGAATTCAAATTTGACTTATATTTATCAGGTAATTCCTGTACTTTCACATGACTGAAACGAACTTTTTCATACCTGTAGGCAAGAGATGCGCTGGAATGTTCTGTAAATGACTTACCCACGATTATTTTCACACCATACTGCAGAACATCATAACCGGGTTCTTTATTAAATGTATCAAAAAGATTTACGTCTGTTTTTAATCTGATCCCAAAAGTCCAGGGTTCTGTATATGATGCTTCGATCTTTCGGGTAATAGAACTCAATTTACCACTCAAACTCACTTTCTGAGCTGTTCCCCATAGATTGCTATGCTGCAACTCCGAAAATATTCTTGCCTTATCAAGTGAGCCATATCCCAGACCCAGGTTGAACTCTCCTGGAATTTTCTCTTTGATATCTATCTGAATATCCTTCTTAGAACTCAAAGAATCAATTGTCACAGGTCGTATGAATACACTTTCAAAAAGACCAGTAAGATACAACGCTCTCTGGGAGGTAAGGAGTTTTGAGTAATCTACGATCTCGTCGGATTTGAAGGTCAGATCGCGCATGATGATCTTCTTTTTTGTGATCTCTAATCCATTAATAATAATATCCCTAATGGAAAACTGCTCATGTTCTGTAATTTGAAAATCAATGAGCGCACGATGATGTTCATCATTTATACGTATGTCGGGCACCACTTCTGCATCCAGAAATCCCTTATTCGCATACATTGTAAGAAGTTTATATGTTGCATCCTGAACTTTTTTCTGCTGCAGCAAATTGCCTTTTTGCAATCCGATTGCCCTTACGAGTATTGAGTCCGGAAAAACAGTATTCCCGAAAATCGCGATTCCTTCAATATATGTGGGCTCTCCTTCAAAAATTTGAATTATTATTGAAACTTGTTTTTTTTCCTCGCTTCTCTCCAATGAATAATCGGCAACTTTCGCTTGCAGATATCCATTCTGATGATAGAAAAGGACAAGGTTCTTCATATCTTCACTGAAAATTTCAGGATAATAATAAGCAGGTCTCAAAAACTTTGATGCCCTGGTCACCATGACTTCCTGAAGAGTTCGTGAACGATAAATATTGTTTCCCTCAAAAGTTACAGATGTGACTTTGAACGCATTTTTCGCAGCATACATCCCGGCAGGTATGATCATCAATACGATGAGTAGGAATGAAAACAGGTATCGTTTTCTCATTTGAAATTCACCCTGTAGAGGAGATCGATGCCCTCATTCCCCTCCTGATCTGCCTGCCCTTGCAGATAAAAGTGATCAGTGAGCTTGTAATCGAGTTGTATGCTTTGTTCATTAAGGTAACCAATTCGGGTAGAATACGTCACTTTCATACGTTTTGAGAGCTGCTTGGAAGCAACGAGCTGGGGTCCCCAGGAATCACCAAAATTAAAGAGGTTTCCTTCGATCGAGACATCGTCAAGATCAAAAATGTTCGATATTTGACCAGCAACAAATCCAGAGATCTTCTGACTGGAATACTGTTCTGCACGTTCAAGAAGGATATCTTTCAGAGATGTATTATATTTGTCGGGCGACTGGGAAAAAATTTGTTCTCTCGTTGTGCCGAAAGTGAGCAGGGAGAGTATATTCGCTTCATCGAGTACAGGCGAGGATTGGAGCGAAATTTTCGCTTTATCAGCAGGTCCTGTAATTGCAAAAATAATATGATATGGATCAGCATCCGGTTCCTGATAATTTTTTATATCAGCTTCAGCTTGTATATCCAGAATGGGATTGATCACATGAGGATCCGTAAAATCAAGAAGACCACGTGTGATCTCAAACTTCCTATCAAGATACACAATATAGCCATCTGTAATTTCCAGTCGTCCCGTGAGGTTTGGTTGAGCAAGTGTACCGATTACGCTGAGGTCAGCTTTCAATTGAATACGTGCAAGATTGTTATCTACCCAGATATCTTTGCTTTCAGTTATTCGAATTTGGAGTTTTGTCTGCATCATAACCTGTGAGGGTTTTCGGAATATTTTTGGTTTGTTGATTGAAGCGAGCACTTTTGAGATTTGAACATCTTCGAGATATTTTGTCTTCCCCATAACTATGCTTCCATCAATAAGATAGCCGTTCTTTCTTTGAGAGTAATCCAGTGTGCAGGTATCTATTTTTACTTGATATTTTTTCGGTTCCTTTAGCTCAATATTCTCTGCATTAAGATGAAAAGCAATGTCATTTATTGCGCCATTGCCGTAAGCAACGTACCCGGAACTCTTTATCGAGCCCTCGCCAAACATGCAATTAAAAGTATTGAGATCCATTCGTTCATCCGTTGCGACAATATCAAGATTACATTTTGAAAGTGGAACGGAAATATTTTGGGGAAGCACTTCAAGATTGGAAGCTTTTAACCATCCCCTTAATTGAGGATTACTGGGAGAGCCCCTCATGTGGACAGAAGCATTCAAAAAGCCCTCCGCATTCATGATCGCGGGAACCACTTCTGCAAATGATACATCAAACTTATCAGCTATCAGCATAATGTCGAGATCTTCAGGTTTGTAGTATCCGCTTATTGTTACTGCCTGCAAGCCATTGATACTAAGCGCCAGATCCGGCGAGAAAGAACTCCAATCCGTTTCAGAAATGCTGCCTGACAAAGTAAAAGGTTTGCCTTCGTAAAGACCGGAGAAATTGTTTATATTCATTGTGCTGTCCGAGAAGACCAGAACTGTTTCAAGATTTTCCAAGGGCGATTTGTGTTTATCAAGCTGAACCAAACCATTCTTTATTTTCAGAGAACCATTCACGATCGGATTTGAGACAGTTCCGTTAATATTTATTGTGGATGTAAGCGTTCCATTCGCTTTAACTGCATCGAGAAATTCCTGTGTAAAGTCGGAGAGCTTTACTTCTGTAAGCGCAATCTCCCCCTCGATTGAACAGTGAGGACTTATCGCAATTTTATTATCGACGTGATCAAGTTCAAGCTTTCCTCGAAAACGGATTTCATTATTAAATACATGAACAGCACCGCTACTCAATATAAATGCAGATTGAGTGAGGTTTCCCTGAAGTGAAATTTGATCTAGAAAAATGTCTTTGTATGCAGGTTTATCGATGGTAATTTGTAGCGAACCATTCGGCTTTTCCATCGATCCTTTAAATGACAGATCGCCAGAAACACTTCCTTGAATACCAGAAAGAGAATCGGAAACCACACCAAGCAATTCAAGGGAAAGTGCTTTCATGCTGGCAGTTACAGAAATATCTCCTGCAAGCGAGACAGTGCCCTCCAGGGAGCCCAGATGATCCTTTCCATCACTTTCTTTCTTTTTAAAATCTACTGATAGAGTTCCAGAATGTTCTGTTAATGAGAAATTCCCCTGTGCTTCACATCGTACTTTCTTGGTTTCAATATTAAGTGCAGTCACCGTAATATCAGATTTTTTTGCAGTGCACTCAAGCACAATGGACGGCACAGAAAGTGTTTGATACATAATGTTATCAGCGTGTAGTGCGATACTTCCTGTAATATTTTCCATAGTACCGGACAGAGTTCCTGAATATTCAAGCATTCCCTTGATTTCTTCATTCAGCAAAGTTTTTGCAAGTGGACTAAGAGAATCGATCTTCCCTTTAAAAGAGCTTTTTTCAATTACCAAAGAACTGTCCGCATAATGAATTTCGACCTCAAGTGAATCAACAGGGAAATTCATATAGGAAAGTCCTATCCCCTTGACTTTTGCTTTTATATCAGGATTCGATAATTTACCTGCAAATTCTGCATCCGCGTGCAGCTTGCCCTTTGCATCCAACAGGTTGAACATTCCTGCAAAATACTCTATATTGTTTATGTCGATTTGAGTAGAACCGGTGACTTCTGAATCCTGAATAGTAAAATTGCTTATTATAGATGATGCGCCTTGAAGTATTTGAAGCGCTGCCAATCCCTCTTTGTACGAGAACGTGCAGTCGAGTGGATTAATACTCCTCGTTTTGTATTTGATCGATCCGAGCTGGACATTCCCCGATATTTGCGATGAGAGAACCTTATGTACCGAACCTGATGAGCTGATCGTACCGCTCAAAGAACCTGCATATGGTGATTCATTATCATAGAAGAAATCCCATAACCGAGTGTAATTGATGTTTGCTATTTGTAGTTCAGCGTTATAGGATTCGGTACTGTCCATCATCATCCATCCCTGCGCTGAAAGAGAACCATCAAACAATTCTGTTGAGAAATCCTTTAATTTGAGTGTGTCATTAAGCATCGTGATTTCTAACATGGTATTATTCAGTAATATTTCTTCTGCTTGAATAGTCGGAATGTGAATTTTAGCATCTATCGTAGGTTTTGAAGGGCTTCCGTTTATACTTATTTCTGCATCGACGCTGTGTATATGAGGTTGAAGCCTTGCAGGAATTTGACTGCCTATGATGTTCAGATATTGTGAAGGATCGCCTTCCATGGTAAGATGTGCCTGAAATAGCGGGTCAGATTCAGTGAAATGAGCTGTTGCATTTCCTGAGCAGGTTAAACCTTCTGAAAAAAATGTAATATTGGATACTTCCAGAAATTCTTCCTCGTAAGCACCTTCAACCGTGAATTCCTCTATTTCATATATTTGCTCATCGTGGACTATCTCACCGGAATGGAATTGCATAAGAAAAGTATATTTATTCATTGCTTCATCATTATGAACGTTCAACGTGAGTCCATTCATCCTTGTCTCCAGAGGGATCGCTTGATCATCATAGGAAATCGTAGATTCTGAAATTTCTATGTTGGCAATAGCAATATGCACCGGATTTCTGGGTGACTCTTTCCCGGAAGCAAGTTTGGGTAAAAGAAATTTCCCTTCCTTATCCCTTATCAGATTGACATCAAGACCTTGTATGAGAATATCTGAAATCGATAATTTATTTGATATAAGAGCAAAAATGTTATAATGAATTTTTATTGAATTTATCCCGAAATCGGATGATTCGGTTGTCGTACTTCGGAAAGAAATATCCCTAACTGATAGCCGGGAGAAAATATTTGTCTTGAGTGAACCTATTGAAAACTCGTTCTGTAAAGTACTTGAAAGGGTATTTTCAAGAATAGTTTTCAGTGTATTTCTTCCCGGTGGTGTCTGTATAAAAATATATAGGAGCACTAGTAATGATAGAAGTGAGATGCAAAAAATAGCAAGAATACGAAGTATAAGTTTTAGGAATGGATAATGCATGCGGACAATTAAGGATTTGACACTATGGTGGGAACGATGGATTCAAGAAAAACGAGTTTGCCGTTTAGTATTTTAATCAGTGTCACACCCTTTTGTGGAATTCGTTGTCCGTTTACATAGCTTAGCATTCCGGTTACTCCCGGGAAATTTTTTGTGCCTGAAAGAGTACTCAGAAGCTCCTCAGGTTTCGTGCCTGATGCTCTCCTGTACATATCTGCAACGAGCATAACCGCATCGTATCCAAGCGCTGCAAATGAGCTGACGGGAATTGTGCCGTATTTGTCCTTATAAGATGTGATATATTTTATTATTGGTTCTTGGGCAACCTCTTGGTCATTTGTCGGGGGAGTAGTGAAATATATATTATCGGTATATTCTTCAACTAAAAAATGCGTTGTATAATAGACTTCATCCGTGGTTGCACCTGCTGTTTCCAGCAGCAAGGGGGTATCATAACTATCTCCACCGAAGATCGGTTGGGTGATGCTTGCTGCACGAAATTGTGCAATAATATTCCCCACATCATCCGGACCAGCAGACACGAATAGCATTTTCGGTTGAGGATTAATTTTTTGTATCTCAACTACAAAATCCGAATAATCCTGTTCTCCTCCTTTAAAAAATGATTCTTTTAGGATTTTCCCGCCCAATTCTGTATATCGCTCCATAAAGTAACGGGATAGCAATTTTGTGAAATCCATATTCTCATCAGTCAAAACATAGCATGAGCTCAAACCATGCCGTTCATACGAATATTCTGCAAGCACTGCCGCCTGTACATTATCACCGAAACACGAAAGAAATAAATACGCGGGAACCTGTTCTGGTAATTTTGGAGATGTCGCACCGGAAGTAATAAAGATCACCTCATTTTCTGCTGCGATCGGAGCAGAAGCCAGCACCATATCAGTATCGTTGAAGCCAATAATGACAGAAACTTTATCTTCAAATATGAGTTTTCGAGTAGCTTTTTTTATCACTGATGGATCGGATTTTCCGTCATAGAGAATAAGCGTCAGTTTTCTGCCGTTAATTCCATCTTGTGAGTTTATCAGTTCAGCAGCAAGCTCGGCACCTTTTGCAGATGGTATATCAAGTGAGGATTGCGAACCTTCGAGATTGTATATAACGCCAATTTTATATTCATGAATACGGCTTTCACAGGACACAAAAGCAACTAAAGAAAACAAAATAAACCATCTAAATATTTTCATGATATTCTCCTCTCTGCTGAAGAAATGTAACTCCTCAATTATGATTTAATTGTCAACTAATTAATATGCCCGGTCAGTTCATTCTTGATAAAATCTTTCTTATCGAGCAGCCACCTACCCATCCTTTTCATCTCCCTTATTCTTCCTGCTTTATAATTTTGAAACTCGTAATTTTCGTATGCAAATTTTCGTATAACATTCATCGCTGTTCGTGGGAGTTCATCAAGGAGCAGCTTGAAAAAGAGCCAGGGATAATGTTTGCGCAACAGATTATTCTTCAGCATCGGGAATGTATTGTATGCTCCATACATTTTGTTTTTAAGAAAATTCAGTTCAAAGGGCGAAAGGTGTTTTGTCCGAATATTTGCATGAGAAAGATCATAATAAGAAAAATCATCAGGATTTGCAAGTAGTCCTTCGCGTATTATTTTTTCACGAATGCCGGTTTTTAAGAATGGAGTCAGTAGCATGAAGAGGGGTATATCGAGCTGATTTTTTTTGGCAAAATCAAAGTGCTCCCAAAGAATCTGTGCATCATCTTCGGGATTGCCCAGAATGAATCCTCCTACTACAATAAGGTTATTTTTACGTAAAAGCTCAATCGCATTGGATGTTTCCTCGAGTACGCGTTTATCTTTTGAGAGGAAACGGACATTTTCCTTTTTAATGCTTTCGATACCGAGAAATACGATTTTAAATCCTGCCTGTG
>JAGHCS010000177.1 GCA_021160355.1 Candidatus Cloacimonadota bacterium | reverse complement strand
TTATAAGCCCACCGAGACCGAACTTACTCGTATGTGGGAAAACAGTGTATTTGTCCTTGATGCAAATGTGCTGCTCAACCTCTATCGCTATTCAGCAGAAACAAATACAGAAATTCTCAACACTTTCCATCAGATGGGAGACCGCATCTGGATTCCTTATCAAGCTGCCTTGGAATACCATCAGCGCCGGCTGCAGGTTATCGAGCACCAGGAAGATTCCTATCTTGACCTGCAGAAATTTTTGAAAGAAATTCAGGACGAGTTAAAAAATCGCCTCCTTTCTGATGACCATTCCTTTCTTGCAGACCAGCTGATAGACAAAGTTGTAAAGATTTTCAAAGACCTCGAACTCAAACTACATGAAAGAAAAGAGGAATATCTCTCCCTTTTTGAAAATGACAAGCTCCAGGAGGCAATATCAAATCTCTTAGAAAGAAAAGTCGGCAATGATTTCTCGAAAGAACGTCTCGAGGAGATATATAAAGAAGGAAGTGAGCGTTACGAAGATGAAATTCCGCCAGGATTCCATGACATGAAAGCCAAGAGAGATATTGATAAATATCGTGATCTCATCATCTGGTATCAAACAATTGAACATGCCAAATCAACATACAAATCCGTGATCATGCTGACTGATGAAAAAACTGATGACTGGTGGCTGAAATTCAAAGGTGAGATAATCGGACCCCGTCCTGAACTTGTTCACGAGATGAGAAATAAGGCGAATGTGTCATTCTACATGTACCGAATCGATCCTTTTATGGAAAATGCCCAGAAATTCCTCGACTTGACTATCAAGCGCGAAGCGATCGACGAGGTGCATAAATTCCGCATCCGAGATGACAAGCGTGTAGAAAGCAAAGACGAATTCACGAAAGCTCTTCGCTTCCAGCGGGAAGCAGTTGCGAAACTTTCAGAAGAGCTCCAGGAACTTGCAAATCAGACCGAGATCTTCAATGTCCTTGATATTTCCAAAGCACTTAAGCAGTATACCCATCGCCAGAAATCCAAACTCGAGAATATTGCCGAAGATACGACAACTGACGATTCAAACAAAAAATAAATAACACTTGTTAATAAATAATCAAAAAATATAAGGGATTTTATGAAAAATATAAAGACTTTAATTTTAATTTTTTGTATCATTCTTCTCTCCACTCATATTTTGTTGAGTAAGAGTGAGAAGAGTATCTCCCTTATGGTGCAGTGGTTTCCTCAGGCACAATTTGCCGGGTATATCGTTGCATACGAAAAGGGCTTTTATAATGAAGCAGGTGTCGATGCGACAATACTTTTCTCTGATGGTACAGACAGTCCCCTTCAGGAAGTGCTGGATAAACGCATCGAATTTTGCACAGGTTGGCTTTCCCAGGCGATCATGCTTCGCTCGGAACAGAAGAAGATACTCAATATCTGCCAGCTCCTGCAAAAATCATCCCTGATGCTCGTGGCTAAAAAAGAGAGCGGGATCGAGACAGCGCAGGATTTTAATGATAAGATCATTAGTAACTGGGGCGGAGATTTCTCCATCCAGCCGATAGCGTTTTTTCAGAAACAAAACATTCAGCCCGAGGTAATTCCACAGTCATTCCGCATTGATGGATTCCTTGTAGGCGCTATCGATGTGACCTCTGCTATGTATTACAATGAGTATCATAAAATACTGCAGGCCGGTATTGACGAAGACGAGTTGGTGAGTTTTTTCTTCACGGATTATGACCTGAACTTCCCTGAGGACGGCATTTACTGTAGAGAAGAAACCCTTCAAAACGAACCCGAAATGTGTAAGAACTTTATTGATGCTACGATAAAGGGTTGGGCTTATGCATTCCAGCACAAAGAAGAAACGCTTGATATCGTCATGAAATATTGCAGAGAATATCACATGCAGACAAACCGCTCACACCAGAGATGGATGCTCAACGCTATTGAGATAGCAATGACCTACAAAGTCGGAGATAACTCAGATAATTGGGGAATTTTGCAAAAAGATGATTATTATACTGTCGCAGAAGAGTTGCTGCATCAAAAACTGATCACAACAATTCCTCTATACAAGGACTTTTATAAGGACGTTGCCCATGAAAAATGAAAAAGTAAAAGTCAAACGTCCTTTAGTTCGTAAACTTCTTCTCTGGATCGGGCTTCCGCTCTTAATGGTATATATTATTGTGATATTGTTCACTTACTTCTGGAGTGGCGATAATGCACTTAAACAAATGAAGGAATATCTCTTTGAGCTTACCTCACATCATGCTTGTATGCTTGATGGTAAATTTATAAAAGTCTCACGTGCCTCGATGGGTGTTGCAGATGCAATCGATGAGTTCGCAATGCCCACACAAAAAGAACTTAATGCTTTGATGAAAAAGAAATTAAGTGAGAATCGTGATATTTACGGCATGGCTATTGCATTTGATCCATATGTTTATAACAAAATGAAACTCTTCTCTCCATATGTATACCACTCCGGTGATGAGATACTGGATGTTGATCTCGCGCTCAGTTATGATTACACACTTCAAGATTGGTTCATGATACCCAAACTCCTGGGCACTTCGTACTGGGGGGAGCCGTACTTTGACGAAGGCGGCGCTAATATTTTGATGGCAACCTACTCTCAGCCTATGTATAAAGACGAAAAATTCATCGGCGTTTCCACGGCGGATATCTCTCTTGATGACCTCGAACGTGAAATGAACAATATCCGCATCATGGCTGGGCATACATTTATCATTACTCGAACCGGTACGTTTATCTATCATCCGATAAAAGAATATATGATGAACGAGAGCATCTTCAGTCTTGCTGAGGAAGATAACCAACCAGAATTGCGCGAGATCGGCAAAAAAATGATTGCTGGCGAGCAGGGCATCACAACATTTAGAGATGTGACTACAGGCAAAAAAAGCTGGCTGGTTTATTCACCAATTCCGGACTGTGATTGGAGCTTTGCTGCTGTGATACCAGACAAAGAGATAATGAAAACAGTCAATTCGATGGTACTCAAACAGATCATTATTATGGTCATCGGACTGTTCATAATCCTGCTTGTAATTCTCTGGGCTGCGATTGGTATCACAAATCCGATAAAGAGACTACTCGGTTTTGCCAACAAGATATCAAAAGGCGATCTCGATGAGAAAATCACGGGCATACGGGGGCATGATGAAATTCATGAACTTGTAAAAGCATTCAACAAAATGACCTTTGACCTCAAACATTATATTTCTGACCTGACCGCTGCAACAAAAGCAAAAGAATCTGTGGAAAGTGAGCTCCGTATTGCTCGGCAAATCCAGGAATCCCTTCTCCCCCGAATATTCCCGCCATTCCCAGATACTGAAGAATTCGATCTCTATGCACGGAATATTCCTGCTAAAGAGGTTGCAGGTGACTTCTTTGATTTCTTCATGCTTGATGACGACCACATAGCAATTATAATTGCTGATGTTTCGGGCAAAGGAATCTCTGCAGGACTTTTTATGGCTGTCACAAGAACACTTATGAAAACCGTATGCGTACAAGGCATCCCGCCTGCAGATGCAATGGAGAAAGCTAATATCGTACTCTGTCAAGACAACGATGCATGCATGTTCACCACGCTTTTCCTTGCTATCTACGATATCAGAACCGGGCATATGCATTGGACAAATGCCGGTCATGATGAACCAATAATCATATCTGAAGACGGCTCTTTCAAAATATTGAAAACCTTTAAGGATATTGCACTCGGGATCAATGAATTCCATAAATACCACGAAGGTGAAGCGCAATTGGAGATCGGAAATAAAATGGTGCTTTACACCGATGGAGTTATCGAGGCAACCTCTCCGGAAAATGAGCTGTATGGAGAAGAAAGATTCATAAAAATCCTCACTGAAAATGCCGACAAATCATTGGTCGAAATTATGAATGTTGTCACAGAGGATCTTGATGGATTCCAGAAGGACAATCAATTTGACGACATTACGATCCTTCTTTTAAAAAGAGAAAAATAATTTAGGAGATACATAATGAAAAAGAGCTCAATGCTATTATTATTGATCACTATTCTTTTAATGTTCACTGCGACCTTATCAGCAAAAGAAAGAGGTATAGTCTTTGCTTTTGATAAAACCCATGCACCCTTTTCTTTTATTGAAAATGGTAACCCGACCGGTTTTGATATTGACCTCCTTACCCCGATGTTTGGAGGAAGTAAATATGGCTTTGCCCCAACCGAATTTAAATGGAGTGATGCTCTGGCTTCATTGCGAAAAGGAGTAAAAGTTGATTTGATGTCCCAGATGGACAAAACCCCGGAAAGAGAAGAAATATATGATTTTTCTGATGAGCCCTATTTGATAGATGAGATCAGGATTTTCTCAAAAGATTCGCTGATCTGCACAATTGATGATCTTACTGGTAAAAAAGTAGCCGTGCAAAAGGGAAGTTATTATGAAGAACTGCTTTCCAAAAATGAAGACATAACAATACTTCCTACAGAGTCCGAATATGATGCATTGGAAGCTCTGAATAATGATATTGTTGATGCTTTTGTCGGACCAACAAGTGTCGCAATGTATATCATTAAGAACAACGCGTATGTTGAAATTACTTCAGGTGAACAATCCTTGGAAACCAGCTATATGTATCTTGTAGTGGACAATAATGACACTGACCTGCTGGACTTCATTAATAAAGGCTTGACCGAGTTGAAGAATAACGGCACCTACGATCAAATCCATGAAAAGTGGTTTGGCAAAATTAAAAATGAAAAAGATCCTGAATGCGAAACACCCTGCGGTCAGCCCTGCAATAAATAACCTCTTCGATAAGATTCCTAAGAATCTTAAGGATGAATATTTTGAAAGTATCATCGATGGTGAGGATTTCTTTCTTGAGAGAATAGTGTCCAAAGGACAGACAACTCCAAAAGGCACATGGCTTTGTGAAGATACGAACGAATGGGTTCTGCTCCTGAGCGGTTCTGCTAAATTACAGTTCAAGAATGACGATAATATACGAACACTTGTTCCGGGAGATCATCTAACAATTCCTGCAGGCACATATCATCGCGTTGCCTGGACAAATCAGAATGAAAAAACAGTGTGGCTGGCAATACATTTTAAATCAAAGGTAAAAGAGTAGCATGGGCATTTCACTTATCAATCATATGGCAGTGCTTATCGTTGTTGCATACGTGCTGACGCGAACAAAGCTTTATTCCGAGGTCATAATTGAAAAGAAAGTAACTCTGAAAAACGGACTTATTCTCTCTTTTATTTTTGGACTGTTCTCTATTTACGGAACTCTAAGCGGAATCAGGATATTTGATGCAACTGCGAACATCAGAGATCTTGGTCCGGCAATAGCAGGACTGATTGCAGGTCCGCTGGTTGGTGTTGGTGCCGGTCTTATCGGCGCTGTTCATCGTTTCTTTCAGGGAGGTGTCACATGTGTTCCCTGCTCAGTAGCAACACTCTGCGCCGGACTTTTCGGTGGCATCATATATCTTATAAGAAAAAAAAGGATCATCACGATCCCCGGCGCGATAATCTTTGCAGTACTTCTCGAAATTTTTCACATGGAGCTCGCATATTTCTGGAGTCTTTATACGGGGAAAATAGCACAGACCTGGGAGATCATTATAAAAGCAGTCTTTCCTATGGTGCTTGCAAACGGAGTGGGTATTGCAATCTTTATTTTTATTGCACGGAATCTTGTTAAGGAGCGCAGAACGGAGTCTGATAAAGCAAAAATCGAGCATGACCTGCGCATTGCTCATGATATCCAGATGGGGATTATACCAAAAATATTTCCCCCCTTTCCAGATCGCCCTGAATTTGACCTATTTGCAGTAATCGAACCGGCAAAAGAAGTTGGCGGTGACCTTTATGATTTCTTCTTTCTTGATGAAACACACATGTGTTTTTGCGAGGGTGATGTATCGGGGAAAGGAGTTCCTGCTTCCCTTTTCATGGCTGTTACTAAAACTCTGGTTAAAGCTCATGCAAAATCCGGAATGTCCCCTGCCGATATTCTTTCTCAAGTAAACAAAATGCTTTGCGAAGAAAACGAATCGAGTATGTTCGTCACTTTTTTTCTTGGTATTCTAGATGTCGATACCGGCGAAGTCCTGTATACAAATGCCGGACACAATATTCCGTACATCATCCATAATGATGTCTCGGTCACAAAAATTCCTAACACAAAGGGAATAGCACTTGGCGTTCTTGATGATTTTCAATTTGAAACAAAATCTGTATTCCTGAAAAAGAACGATCAAATGTTCATCTTCACTGATGGAGTGAATGAAGCAACAAATATAAAAGACGAGCAGTTTACACTTCAGCGTCTGGAAAATTTATTATCTAAATGCAGTAATTGCCCTCCCAAAGAAACAAGTATGCGAGTCATTGAGGACGTCTATGACTTTCAGGGTGATGCTGTCCAATTTGACGACATAACCATTCTTGTGCTTCATTACAGGGTGTAAGGTCACCATGAAATCATTAATAGTACACATCAAAAATTCACTTCCGGAAATTGCACATGTGACAGAAAAATTCGAAATTTTTGCAGAAGAAAATAATCTTTCGCAGCGCATTATTTATGATATTTCTCTCTGTCTTGATGAGCTTATCACCAATATAATATCCTATGGATTTCATGACAAGGCGGAACACACCATAGAAATTCAATTTCATCTTAAAGAACATGAGATCAAGCTCGTTTTTATTGATGATGGAATTGAATTTGATCCTGAACTGAAAGAGGATCCCGCTCATTTACAACATTCGGTGGAAGAAAGACCCATTGGTGGACTCGGTATTTACCTCGTAAAGAAGCTTATGGATATCATAAAATATAAAAGAGTTGAAGATAAAAATATCTTAACATTGACAAAATTCTTAAAAAATTCGAACTAAAGGAAATTGTAAAATTTCTTATCCATTATTGGAGGATTACAT
>JAGHCS010000263.1 GCA_021160355.1 Candidatus Cloacimonadota bacterium | reverse complement strand
ATTCTCTAAATGATTCTTCTCCCTGTCGTGATACTGGTTTTGTAAATTATAGTAATATCTCTTTTCAAAATTTACCTTTGACTGACTTAGCGGGAAACCCTCGAACTTCAGCGGAAATAATAGATATAGGTGCATATGAATATTACAATCCCGGCATCTATCTTCCCCAGCAAGATGTTGATTTTGGAAGTGTTCGTCATGATAGAGCAGCAACCAGGGAATTAGTCATAAAAAATATCGGCTCTGTTGACCTGACTAATATTGAGATCACTTTCGCAGATACTATCGCAGAATATTACACAATAGATCCGGATGATATACCAGCTGTAATACCTCCAAGCCCGATTGACTCTGTATGCATCCCAATTGAATTCTGCTGTCATAAGATGTTTGTTCATTGTGATGGTTTAATTACGATAACAAGCTCCGATACATATATTCCGGAAGTACAGATGATGGTATATGGCAGACCTGCTCTTGATAACGAGTGGAACTGGATATCTTTCCCTGCATTGGACAGAGATGCCAGCGGAAACCAAGATGCAGAAGAAGTATTAGAACCATTAGTGCCGAATGCTAATCAACTTATTACAATAGATGGATATATGGAATATATTAATGGTTCTTGGACACACACATATCTTGATGACATAATAAGCACTGTTGGTTATAAGCTTGAGATGTTTAAAAATTATGATTATTATCCGTTCTCCATGGTCGGTGATTCAATTACGTTAATACCTGCCGATACTGGAATATATCTTGAAGATGGATATAACTGGATCGGTTATTGGCTTCCACAGAGTCAGAATTTCGATGAAGCTTTCGGTATTAACATTAACCCTCCTAATAATCATTTTGATAAAGTATTATCAATTCAAGCTGAGAATTGGTATTATCGACCAGATCCAGACCCGCCGGAAAAGGATTTTCCAGGTCAGTCTCAAATTATACCAAGTTCAAGAATACACCCGCTCCATTATGGTAGGGGTTATATAGTTGAAATGTCGGAACCGATATATTTAGTATGGAACGACCCGGATGGTGGTAATACAAAAGAAGGTGGCTACGAAGAAACCGAAACATTCACATATGTTGAGAAATCAACATATGAAGTTATAGATGTAATAGGATTAGATGAAACAGCGTTAGAGATAGGGGTATTAAATACTAATGATGAATGTCTCGGTGCCGCGAAAGTTGATAGTCTGGGCTCTGCACAAATACTTGCTTATACAGATACTCAAACAAAAGCAGGAACTGAATTAGTTTTCTGTATATATCAAGGTAAAGGTAAAGTTATTATGGAAATGAACGATTATTTGTTGTATGATTTTAAAACTAATGAATTCATAAAATCTCCCCTTAAAGCCGGCATTAGGAAATATAATATTGTTCTGTTTGATTCTAACAATCCCCAGCTATTAGATAAACTGATATTGCGACAAAATTTTCCCAATCCCTTTGGTAATAAAATGAAGAGCACTTCCATATCATTTGCCTTGCCTCAGAAAGATAAAGTAATGCTGAAAATATACAATATCAAGGGACAGCTCATAAAAACTGTAATTAACAATAAGGAAATGGATGTGGGATATTACACTGTCCAATGGGACGGAAGAAATGAAGAAAATAAGAAGGTATGCAACGGTGTGTATCTTTATAAGATAGAAAATTCTAATTATTCAATTATAAAAAAGATGATCATTTTAGAATAGCCATTTTAACAATGTGGAGGAGCTGATATCGGCTCCTCCTATTGTCAAGTCAAGCTTCGATTGGAAGTGGTAATTGAATTTTGACATTCCTTATATTGCCTTCTCCTCAACTAGGAGAAGGCTAGGATGAGGTTTCAAACTTTGTTAAAATTCAATTTACTTCATTTCACAATTGACTTATCACTAGATCTATATATGAGGTTAAGATGAAAAGATTTTTTCTTATATCTTTATTCCTTTTTTTACATACAATATTAATAGCAACAATCCACACAATCTCTTTGGACGGAACAGGAGATTTTACCGAGATACAGGAAGGGATAAATGCTTCAATAGATGGTGATACTGTTTTAGTATATCCAGATACCTATTATGAAAACATTAACTACAATGGGAAGAATATTACTGTTGCGAGTTTGTATCTTACCACACAGATCGATTCTTTTGTAAGAACGACAATTATTGATGGAAACCAAAATGGGAGTGTGGTAAAAGCGATAAACGGAGAAAATGAAACAGCAAAGCTATGCGGCTTTACTATTCAGAATGGAACAGGGACAACAGATTATTGGGATTTGAATGCTGGAGGAGGCATATATATATATGATAGTAACATATCAATAAGCAGTTCAATAATCCAATTCAATACAGCTGTGTGGGGTGCTGGTATAAATGTATTTTCTCATTATAATGGCTCGTCTGAACCTACCTTAAAAGGATGTACTATACGATATAATCATGCTTATAACCTTGGTGGTGGTATTAATGTGGGAGCCTTTTCACAAATAAATTTTGATCAAGAATGTTTATGTGACATTTATTTAAACAGCGCCGGGGAAGGTAATGATATCTCAAGGTGGGGCACAGATTCAGAACCAATACATGTATATGTGGATACTTTTACAGTAAACAATAATGATAGTTTTTTCTTTTATGATCTTGTAGGCTCAACGATAGAATGCCAGCATGCAAAGGTAACTCCTCAGAATCATGATCTCTATGTATCATCATTCGGTGATAACAATAACTCAGGATTAAGTGAAGATGAGCCACTCAAGAACATATATATGACACTAATAAAGATCGCTTCAGATAGTCTCCATCCTAACACGATACATATAGCCGAAGGAACTTATTCCCCATCATCAACCTGTGAGAAATATCCTCTCAATTTAAGGAGTTATATTACCCTTGAAGGTGCAGGGAAAGAAGAAACGATTTTAGATGGTGATGAGTTATCATGCGTTTTCTACGATCGGGATTACCAGAGAAATTATACAATACGTGATATGTATGTAATTAATGGAAATAATAAAAACGGAGGAGCAATTGATTTTTCACAACCAAGGAATGCTGTAATAGAAAATGTTATATTTGAAAATAATATAAGTCCGGAAGGCTATGGACGTTCTGTCATTGCATCATCTTACCTGAGTGCTTTCATTCTTGATTCAACAAGTGTTTTAATAAAGTATGTTGAAATAATTAACAATATTGGCGGTAAAGCAATTAATACTGGTCCTTTTGAATATACAAGAATTGAGAACACAATCATAAAAGGAAACACTCCATATTATTCGTCCGATGATTGGCAGGGCGGAGGTCTGATAATCGGGGGGCATTCAGGTTATGAGGACAGATGGTTTGCAGAGGTTGTTAATACGGAAATAACCGAGAATGTTAACGCAACAACTGATTGGCCAAATGCTTCATCGGCCTTAACAGTAGGCAATAGGCAAAATGCTTTATTCGTGAATTGCACTATCGGTAACAATACAGCCCCAAATAGTGGTGAAGGGGTGAGCATCAGTAATGGATCAAATGTCGGTTTTTATAACTGTATCCTTTACGGAGATGAGCCCAAAGAGATGTTTGTGGACGGGAGAACACGTCCAAATACGGTAACCTTCCAAAACACTTTATTGGAAGGTGGGCAATGGGATATAACTATATTAGGGACAAATACATTGAACTGGCTGGACGGCAACCTCGATACGAATCCTTTATGGGAAGGTATTGGAGAGTATCCCTATTATCTTTCCTCCAATTCTCCATGTATCGATGCGGGAACTCTGGATTTGCCGGACAGCATCGAGATTCCACTATATGATCTTGCCGGGAATCCACGCATTTATGGGGATATGATAGACATGGGAGCTTACGAATGGCAGGGATACGGAACAGATGATGACCTGCCTTTACCAAATGGAATCATCTCATTTAGAAATAGCCCTAATCCGTTCAAGGAATATACAAATATTACATGCAGTATAAGAGATGTTTTAGAAATTTCAAAAATAAAGATAAGTATATATAATTCAAAGGGACAATTGATCAGAACTTTTTCAGATAATAATTTTGATTTTTCACCCTACACAGAAATATACTGGGATGGGACGGATGAGCAGGGGAAAGAAGTTGCACTTGGTGCGTATTTCTATAAGTTGGAGTATAATTGCAATGTGGTAGTAAGGAAAATGGTTATGCTTCGCTAACTACTGCGTGATATTCCGAGAAAAATCGAAGAATAATAT
>JAGHCS010000240.1 GCA_021160355.1 Candidatus Cloacimonadota bacterium | reverse complement strand
TCATAGTCATCCTTTGGATTTCGGATTTTAGATATATTTCATTTCTTAAATCTTAAATCGTTGATCCTTGTTCGACATTCAAATTTGCCTTCATTTGATTTAAGAACTCCGAACACCGATTGCAGATTTTTGATCTGATCATCTTCTCAAATCTAAAATTGTTAATCCTGTGAAATAGCAAAGCTATATCTTCGATTTATTTAACAGAATTAATCGTCATTCGATATTCTTTTTTATTTTTTTTATATCCCAAACGAGGAGATCAGCTATTTATAGTTGCCTGCTGAAAACCAATATTCTGTTTCGAACCCTGCTCGGGTAGTTTTACTTCACCGAATTGTTCTTCATATTTTTTTATATTTCTTTCCAATAGTTGCATGAATCGTTTTGCATGTTGTGGGGAAAGTATTACTCTGGAATATACTGTTGCTTCCGGCACGCCCGGTAAAATTCTTCCAAAGTCTACCACAAATTCAGATTGGTTGAAGTTCATAAATGCAACATTTGAGTAAATACCCTAAGAATGTTCCTTGGGAATATTGATCTTAATCTGCTGTTGTTTTTGGTCAGCCATGTTTCTCCTTTTCTGTAAATTAAAGTGGGACATTTATTTATGCCCCACTTTGTAATACCTTAATATTTTTTTCAAGAATTTTATTTCACGAGATATTTTCTAATCTATATCAAACTCGACACCTTGTGCCAAGGGCATTGTTTTACCCCAGTTTATAGTGTTCGTTTGACGTCTCATATATGCTTTCCACGCATCGCTTCCAGCTTCTCGTCCGCCACCGGTTTCTTTTTCTCCACCAAATGCACCGCCAATTTCAGCGCCACTTGTTCCGATATTGACATTTGCAATACCACAATCGCTTCCTCTATCGCTAAGGAATTGCTCCGCATACTGAAGATTGTTCGTGAATATGGCTGAAGAAAGTCCTTGCGGAACATCATTATGAAGTTCAATTGCCTGGTCGATGTTCTTGATCTTTATAAGATACAGGATCGGAGCAAAGGTCTCATCTTGTACGATCTGCATATCGTTTCTGGCAATAGCAATAGTAGGAAGGACATAGCAGCTTCCGGGTACATCTTCGGTAAGGACTTCGCCACCGTAAATAATCTCTCCGCCTTGTTCCTCTATTTTTTCTAAAGCATTCTTATACGCTTTTACCGCAGTCTGATCAACAAGCGGTCCCATCAACACACTTTCATCCAAAGGATTTCCGATAGGAACAGAGCCGTATGCTTTTTCTAATTTCTGAACAAAATCATCAAAGACATCTTCATGAATAAGCACTCTTCGTGTGGATGTGCATCGTTGACCCGCAGTACCTACTGCACCAAAAAGTACTGCCTTTAATGCAAGCTCGATATTGGCATCTTCCATAACGATTATTGCATTATTTCCACCCAGTTCGAGAATGACTTTCCCGTATCGTTTCGCTGCTGCCTGGTATACTCTCTTGCCCATCTGACAGCTTCCAGTTGCGCTGATAAGTGGTATATTTTTGTCATTGATAAGTTTTTCGCCAATCTCACTTCCGCGCCCGATCACAAGGTTGAAGATCGCTTTTGGCACGTCTTGTTCTTCGAGAACCTTATGGACGATATTCGTCACTGCAATCGCAGTTAATGGAGTCGACGTTGATGGTTTCCAGATCATAGTATCGCCGCATACGCCTGCAACAAAGGCATTCCAAGCCCACACTGCAACAGGAAAATTGAAAGCGGAAATAATACCGATCACACCAAGTGGATGGTACTGCTCAAACATTCTGTGCTCAGGACGTTCGGACTTTATTGTTGACCCATAAAGCTGTCGTGACATTCCAACTGCAAGGTCAGCCATGTCTATCATTTCCTGCACTTCACCAAGACCTTCAGTATAGATCTTACCCATTTCCATTGTCACTAATCTGCCCAACTCATCCTTATATTTTCTGAGCTCCAGACCGATCAAGCGAACTATCTCACCGCGTTTGGGAGCAGGAATGTTTCTCCATATTTTGAATGCTTTTCTAGCTTTTTCTGCAACAATGTCATAATCTGCTGCAGTTGCAGTTTTCACTTTTGCAAGGACAGAGTCATCGATCGGTGAATAGACGGTGACTTCTTCTCCTTTTGTATGAATCCATTCGCCGCAATATGCGCCGTGATTCACTTCTTTAATACCGAGTTTTTCAAGTATTTCTTTCATTTATCTCCTATTTTTTAACCACACGGCTTCATTACATTACGCCGCTGCAAGCAAAATCACACGAATAAGATAACTAAAATTATTAAGAACCCTACTAAGATTCCCATTTTTTCTTTCGTGTTTTTCGCCTGTCACGGCGTATCCGTCCCGACATATTCGGGGCGGAGAAGACGGATGGTTCATATTCTTATTCTTCTTCAAGGAAAGGGTAGCGATAATCAGTCGGAGGGTTGAACGTCTCTTTGATCGTTCTGGGGGATACCCATCGAAGGAGGTTGATCATATCACCGGCTTTATCGTTCGTTCCCGATGCGCGAGCACCACCAAACGGCTGCTGACCTACGACTGCACCAGTCGGTTTGTCATTCACATAAAAATTACCTGCAGCATTTCGAAGGATGTTTTTAGCAAGAAGAATTGCTTCTCTGTCATTTGCAAATACCGCACCAGTTAAAGCATATGGTGAGGTTTCATCACAGAGATGAAGTGTATCTTCATATTTGTCGTCATCATAAATATACAGGGTGATAACAGGTCCGAATATCTCTTCCTGAATTGTTTTAAACTTAGGATTGGTAGTAAGAATGACTGTTGGCTCGATAAAATAACCTTTTGAGTCATCGAAGTTTCCACCAATAAGAATTTCTGCATCATTCGCAGCTTTTGCATATTTGATATACTCAGCAATAGAATCAAACGCAGCTCTATCAATGACAGCATTCATGAAATTCCTGAAGTCCAAGACATCACCCATTTTAATGGATTTGATGTCCTCTACAAGCGGATCTTTAAGCTGTACCCACACACTTTTCGGAATGTACGCACGTGATGCAGCAGAACATTTCTGCCCCTGATACTCAAAAGCACCGCGAACGATCGCCACTCGGAGCGCATCGACATCAGCAGAAGTATGAGCAACTATGAAATCCTTTCCGCCTGTTTCTCCAACGATGCGAGGATAGGTTTTGTAATTTTCGATATTTCTTCCAATTGTTTTCCACATACTCTGGAATGTAACTGTACTTCCTGTAAAATGTATGCCAGCAAGATCGGGACTTTGTAGAACAGGATTTCCAACCTGTGCTCCGGAGCCGGGAATAAAGTTTATCACACCATCCGGCACACCCGCTTCCTTGAATAATTTCATTAGATAATATGCGCTAAATACTGCTGATGAGGCGGGTTTCCAAAGTGAAACATTGCCCATAATAGCCGGTGCAGAGGGTAAATTTCCTGCAATTGAAGTAAAGTTAAAAGGTGTCACTGCAAATACAAATCCTTCAAGAGCACGATGCTCAAGAGTGTTCCACATTCCGGGAGCTGAATTCGGCTGACGTTCGTATATCTTCATCGCATAATATGTGTTGAAGCGGAAAAAGTCGATAAGCTCGCATGCAGAATCTATCTCTGCCTGGAACGCATTTTTGCTCTGGGTCAGCATAGTTGCTGCATTGATAATGTGACGGTATTTTGTGGCAAGCAGTTGCGCTACTCTCTGAAAGATCGCAATACGGTCTTCCCACGGCATAGCTGCCCAGTTTTCACGAGCTCCCAGAGCAGCGTCGATAGCCATTTCGACTTCCTTGGGTCCTGCTTTATGATAGGTTCCGATTATATGCTTGTGATCATGTGGAATTCTGCATTCACCCATATTACCGGTTTTGATCTCTTTCCCGCCGATAATGATAGGGATCTCGATCTCTGTGCTCATCATTTCCGTGAGCGTTTTCTTAAGAAGTTTCTTTTCAGGCGATCCAGCCCGATAACCGAAAATCGGTTCGTTTGTCGGGAATGGAACCTGCAATTTTGCGTTAGGCATGAACATACCTCCTTAATCTATTCTTTTATATGTTTTATCTAGTTTTGGTAAATTATTATCGACTTGTTTATCTTCGGGATTCTCACTCACAAATCTATTTAATTCATCAATAGTTCGCTCTATTTCTTCATCAGTAAAGTCTTTCTCCTGCATCAACTCTTCCAATGAACCCCACACCGGTTCTCCGCACATCACACACACAATATTTTTCTTTGAGAGAAATTCCTGTGCTGTGGGATATTTCTCCAGAATTTCTTCAACCCACATTTTTTTTGTGATAAGGTTCTCTGACATCCTGTTCACCACTGATATTATTTTGATTAGCTTCTAACCTGACCTCATTTTTCGTGTCAAGTTCTTGCCTGAGATATGAAGAATAATAGAACGCTGATCACGCAGATTGAGCTGATATACACTGATATTTATGAATATTAAACTGCATAAACCATCACATATTACCCGAAGGTGAGAATGCGCATTCTCACCTTCATTTTGTTATAGTTTATTTGGAGTTGACGACTCCGTCGTCGTAAAGTATTTGGTCATGGCATCAAGACGCTAGATTAATTACAAAAATGTAAAGCGCTGGACTTCATAATCCCGATGTGTCGGGAGGATGGAGTTCAGAACTATTTAAAAAAGAATATAGTACATTTGAATAATTCATCTTTATGCATTCCCAATCTGGGGATTGGGAATGAGGAGAGAAACTTGACTAAATATCAATCACGGAAAAGTCTCTCCTACAAGTAGGATCATTATGAAAAAAATAATAAATCATTTTCTTTTATGCTTAATTGTTTTTACTCCGATTCTCTGTTCCGCAGGTGAATGGGAGGGCGTCTCGCCATATATAAGTCCCGGAATTAGGTTCGGTTGGGATTTCGAGAAAAAATTCACCTTCAGCACAAAGATCAGTATTGGTATTATGTTCGATGGGGGTTTTGCAAACATCACCTGGGGATGCAAATATCCTGTGCTTCAGGATGCTTATGTAACCGATCCCAATTTTGAAAAATATGATTATCTAGACGTACAGTTTGGGATTGCATTACAGTTAAAATCAAAAAAGGATTTACTCACTCTTTACACTGGAGGAGGAGCTGGTATAATATTCTATAAAGAAAACGGAATACATAAAACAGCACCACGAATGACTGTTTTCTCCGGCTGTATTATCTTCCCCACATTAGATATTCTTTTTCTGCCGGATTATACACGCTGGGATACGGGACTTCAGATCGTTGCTCCATTACCTCTTGGTTTAAATTTAGGTGATTTAAATATAACTGGTTAATTAGTTAAGTCCGGGAGTTGTTCATGACTGCTCATTGATCATCGACTTATAATTATAATTTTCACGAATAAAATTCACACGATTAGATTCCATCTCTCAAAATTGGACTTAATTATTATGAAATGGAAATACTGAATTAAATATGAAATTTCTTAAAAAATTCTCAACTCAGGATCTACTCTACATTGCGATTTTCAGTGCTTTAGGATTGGCGATCAAACCGCTCATCACCCCTATTGCCATAATGCTTTCCCGACTGCTCATGATCACCGGAGGTTCACTCTTCGGTGGCTTGTATATGATGTGGATCGTACTGGCAATTGCAACCGTTCGAAAACCTTGGACAGGTTTTTTGGTTGGCTTTGTTCAGGGAATCGTCATGCTGGCACTCGGATATGTTGGCACACACGGAGCACTCTCATTAATCACTTTTACTTTGCCCGGTTTTACTGCTGACATCACTGCGTTTTTTATACATGATTTCTCTAAACCTCTTTCGCATGTTATTTTGTGTGTAACTGCAAATCTCGCGGGAACTCTCCTCGTATCCATTCTCATCTGGCAGCTTCCCCTCATTCCTCTTTTGATATCTCTTGGCTTGAGTTTCCTTTCGGGCATTGTTGGCGGTTTTCTTTCATATGTGATCTTTAAACGTCTTCAATTTTTCGGGCTTGCTCAAAAATAATATGACTTTACTGAACGTACAAAATCTCTTCTTGAAGTACAACCAAATAGATGAATGGCTCATAAGAGATTTTAACCTTGTCGCAGATAAAAATGAAGTGCTTCTGATAAAAGGCCCGAATGGATGCGGAAAAACGAGTCTGCTTTCAATGCTCTGCGGCATAATTCCAAAAATGATAAAAGCCGCTATCGGAGGACAAATCCTCATTGATGATATTGATATCAGCGTACTGACTTTGTCGGAGCTCTCACCTCTTATCAGCATGGCGTTCCAGG
>JAGHCS010000148.1 GCA_021160355.1 Candidatus Cloacimonadota bacterium | reverse complement strand
CTTCCAGTTCTTTTATCTGAGGACCGTTTATGAATCTTTTGGAATCAAAAACATCCTTCATTGCTTGTAATACATTATCTTTCATCGGCTCATATTGAGCATTTAAGTCGAGCATTGGGACTTTCATTGTTTTTTCCTTTTATTCATCGAGTAAAGCAATATCTTTTGCATTGACCTCGATTGCTACAGCTTGCTTTATTAAGTCAATATTTAGTATTAATTTATATGATCCCTTTCTATAAGAAATTTTACCCTCATAGTTTTTGAAAGGTCCCCGAACAATTTTTACTCTTCTCCCTCGTGTAAGAAATTTATGAGGTACTAATTTTGCTCCTTCAATTTGTGCTTCATGTATCTGTCTAAGTTCTCGAACAACCTGTTCTTGATCTGACGCTTCAATGAATGCACAAAGCAACCCGGTACGATATAATTGAATCTTTTGCTTATAAGAGCAGTTACAAAAAATATAGCTCGAGAATAACGGTTTTTTAAATGTAATCACTCTGTTCTGATAATACCTCACGCTATCCTGCAAGGGTAAATAATAGGAAATATTGTAATCCATACAGCTCTTGGCTACCTTCTTTTCATGGCGTGGTTTCGTGTACACAGCATACCAATTGCTACCTTTAATGTTTCTTAATTCACCAAATAATTCATTAATTTCATTTTTATTGTCTGACATATTTACAATTTAAACCAAAATTATTTTGGTTGAGAAGTGTTAAACCACAAATTCATGTCAATAAATCACTCAAAGAATTTCCAAAAAAAAATGGCACGATCATAAACGCAGATCATGCCATTATTGCGTGACAATACTTGATTCTCTATCTTCTGAAATTACTTCGATTATCTCTTTTCGGACGTGCTTCATCTACCTTCATGGAACGACCTTTCAAGTCTTTTCCATTTAAGTCACTCATCGCTTTCTCAGCTTCAGCCGGTTCTGACATTTCGACAAATCCAAAACCCTTTCCGTCAATGATAGTAACCTCAACCACTTCGCCAAATTCAGCAAATAATTCTGAAAGTTCGTCTTTTGTGACTGAATAATCAAGATTACCCACATAGAGTTTTTTACCTTCCATTTCTTTCTATTCTCCTATTTTTTCTTGTTCTCATACTCGTCATGAAAAATAGATAAAAATAAATCTATTTTCAATCTTAAATATTTGAACTTTATAGCTTATCATATAAGCTATTTTAATAGTAAGACATAAGAGGATCACAAATTAATATGGTCAAGAATTTTAATTTTAATAAATTCTATTAATTATTTATAAATGGCGGAGAGAGTGGGATTCGAACCCACGGTCCGCCAAACGACGGACAACGATTTTCGAGACCGTCCCGTTCAACCGCTCCGGCATCTCTCCATAAAATGGCGGAGAGGGCGGGATTCGAACCCGCGGTAGGCTTGTGACCTACACACGCTTTCCAAGCGTGCTCCTTAAGCCAGCTCGGACACCTCTCCGTTTTTATTCGTTCTCTTCTTATGAAAAAATTCTTTTAAAATCGCCCCACATTCACTGGCCATGACACCGCTTTTTAATTCAGGATTATGATTCAAGCGAGTATCATAAAGGATATTATACAATGACCCACATGCTCCATTCTTTTCATCAAAAGCGCCAAATACTACTCTATCCATCCGGGAAAGAACAATTGCTCCAGCACACATTGTACATGGCTCTAAAGTAGCATATAATGTACAACCAGAAAGCCACTTACCAACTTTTTTTTGAGCAAGTTCGATTGCACATTTTTCTGCATGTGCCAGTCCATCTTTGCTGGATTCAGTCGAATTATGAGCACGGGAGATAATTTTACCATCCATAATAATTATTGCACCAACTGGTACTTCATCATCTTGAAATGCCTTCTCAGCCTCTTCAAGTGCTATTCTCATCCAGTGTTCATCACTATGTGCTTTCATCGAATGTGCTTGTTTATTTTACGCTTGTATTCATTGTCAATTTTTCCTCAATCATACTAAGTGCGTGCCATCCAAATAAAGATATTGACCAATTTAGAATCATGTTCGCAAACTAACAAAAATTTATTTCAATAAGGATGTTCGATGTCTTCTGCCTTAAACTGGTCAGTGACCTCCATTGAATTTTGCATGACAGCGTTACGCACCCTTGTGAGTCATCACATCCTGTTTGCAATAGGCGTGGTGCTTATTGTCGGATACCTCCTTGGAAAGCTTGCCGACAAACTAAAACTCCCGGTTGTGACAGGTTACATTATTGCTGGTATCCTGCTTGGAGAATCGATCGGTAATGTTATCGAACTGAAAATGGTCCATGCTCTTCGTCCTATCACTGAAATTGCACTTGGGCTTATTGCGCTTGCTATTGGTGGAGAGTTCTCCAGATCAAAGCTGAAATCTATAGGTAAGGAAGTGTTCATTCTCACTTTCTTCCAGATCGGATTGACTTTTGTGCTTGTCTCCGGCTCATTGATACTTATCGGGTTTAAATATGAATTCTCTCTTCTTCTAGGAGCAATAGCTACAGCAACAGCTCCTGCTGCCACAGTTGCTATTGTCCAGTCGCTGCGTGCACGGGGTAAATTCATTGATTATCTCTATGGACTTGTAGCTCTTGATGACGCTGGTTCTGTTGTACTTTTCGGCTTGGTTTTTGCTTTTGTAGGTCTCACCTTGCCGAATATCAGCGGCATCAAGAACAATCCTATGATAATGATATTTACTGCTCTTGGGGAGATATTCCTTTCGATAATCATCGGAATCGTCATCGGTTATATTCTTCATAAAGCAACACATAAAAAACAAAACAAAAGCGAGATCATGATCATAGCACTCGGCATGGTCTTTATCGTGATCAGCCTTGCGCATCCGCTTCATATATCACCCCTTATCACGAATATTGTAATTGGAGCAACCTTAGTAAATCTCTCACCGAAGAATCAAAGAATATCGAGAATTCTCGAGGGTTTGACTCCTCCGATTTACGCGTTGTTCTTCGCGATTGCAGGAACCGAGCTGCAGCTTGGTATTTTCACTCAACCCGGCATCCTTATTCTCGGAGTAATCTTTGTCTTAGCTCGAATGATCGGAAAATATTTCGGTGTTTATCTTGGAGCACTCTCATCTCATTCTGATAAACCTACGAAGAAATATCTTGGAATTTGCATGTTCCCTCAAGCGGGTGTTGCGATCGGACTTGTGCTCATGATACAGGCATCGCCAATTATTGCAAATGCCACTTCCGAGATGCAGCTCCTGGCGATCAACATGGTAAATATTGTGATTTTTTCTGTCTTTATAAATGAGCTCATCGGACCTGTGCTTTCTAAATGGGCAATCCTAAAAGGCACGGGAATAAAACCTTGATTTGAGGTAATATTATGTTACTTTTAGAAAAATTATGCAAAGAAAGCTGCTTCGCTACTTTCACAGCAAAGAAAAAGGACGAAGCACTTCATGAAATTGTGCAACTCCTGAAAAAGTGTCCTAAACTACAAGAAATTGAATCACACAAAATATATACTGCATTGAAAGAAAGGGAGAAACTTGGCAGCACGGGACTTGGTGGTGGAATTGCGATCCCTCATGCTAAAATTGATGGGCTGGATGATTTTGTACTTGCACTTGCTGTATCACAAAAAGGGGTTCAGTTCGACGCAATCGATAACAGAAAAGTGCATATCTTTTTTGTACTTCTCGGACCATCAAACTCACCAAACGAACACCTGAAAATGCTTTCTGCAATTTCGAGAATGCTTCGGGATGAAGATACAAAAAATGAACTTCTCGCTTCCCGATCAAGTGAATCTATTTATGAAACTATTGCGATGAGCAATGGTGAAGAAGCAAGAAAAGAGCTTCCTCAGGAAAAGAAAAAACTCCTCATGATCATCCTCTACGAGCAGAAGTACCTCGAAGATATTATGGAACTTTTCCTTGAACTTGGAGTGAAGGGCTCAACCGTTATTGATTCTCAAGGCATGGGTGGAATTCTCACGAAAGTGCCACTTTTTGCAGACTTCATAAACTTCCTCGGAGAAAATAAAAACTACAGCAAAACGATTTTTGCGATCATTGGAGAATCAGAGCTGCACACGATTATCCGCGGTGTGGAAGATCTTCTCGGCGACCTTGATAAACGCGGCGGCGCATCAATTATAGCACTAGACATCCATTTTGTCAAAGGCACAATGGAATACATGTAAAATTTGGAGCATCATGAAAAAAATATTACTTATTTTGCCTTTATTAATTTTGACACAATTACTTCAAGCAGACCCGCCAGCCACTTATGATCTGCGTGATGTGGGTGGACAGAACTACGTTACAACAGTAAAAAACCAACAAGGCGGTACATGCTGGACTCACGGTGCGATGGCTTCCATAGAAGGCAACCTTATGATGACCGGTGTATGGATCGCAAATGGCGAGATTGGCGAACCGAACCTTGCAGAATATCATCTGGATTGGTGGAACGGTTTTAATCAGTACAATAATGATGACATTACTCCCCCATCAGGAAGCGGTTTGGAAGTGCATCAGGGTGGCGATTATCGCGTGACTGCTGCATACCTTTCGCGGGGAGAAGGTGCAGTTCGTGATATTGATGGACAATCTTATAGCACAGCACCATCACGATCCGAACCAGGCTATCATTTCTATTATGTGAATGATATCGAGTGGTATGTTGCAGGGGCTGATCTGAGCAATATAAATACCATCAAAAATAAAGTTATGGAACATGGTGTGATGGGTACCTGCCTTTGTTATGACTCACAATTCATGAGCAACTATGTGCATTATCAACCTCCTAGTTCCTCAATTGATCCGAACCACGCCGTAGCAATAGTAGGATGGGACGACAATAAAGTGACACAAGCTCCCTTACCAGGTGCATGGCTGATCAAGAATAGCTGGGGCGCAAGCTGGGGATTGAGCGGTTATTTCTGGATTTCCTATTATGATAAACACTGTGGTCAAAATCCTGAAATGGGTGCTGTGTCTCTGTATAATGCTGTACTTCAGCCTTACAGTAATATCTATTATCATGATTATCATGGCTGGAGGGATACGCTTACCCAATATAATAAAGCTTTTAATAAATTTATTGCTGATAATGATGAGATCTTGCAAGCTGTTTCATTCTTTACTGCAACAGACAATGTCGATTATACAGTAAAAATTTACGATGACTTCCTGAGCGGTTCCCTACAAAACGAACTCAGTTCTCAGGCAGGAACTATTGAATACTGCGGACTTCACACGATTACTTTGGATACTCCGGTCACACTCAGTAATGGAGATGATTTTTATGTGTACCTGCTTCTCTCGGATGGAGGACTTGCAATCGACAGGACTTCCGATGTGCCTGTGCTTCTAGGTGCTGATTACAGAACGATTGTTGAATCTTCAGCCAATCCGGATGAGAGCTATTATAATAATGGTTTTGTCTGGCTTGATCTTTACGATTATAACTTCTCAAATCCATCATGGGATGAAACAGCAAATTTCTGCATAAAAGCACTTACGAAAGAAAGAGGTATCAGCGTTAATCCGGATGAATCCTTCAATTCTTCGGGACCTGCTGGTGGTCCATTTGCTCCAGCAGAAATGACATACAATGTCATAAATAATGAAGCCTCAACAATATCTCTCGAAGTATCTCATGATCTTACCTGTGACTGGATAACTCTTTCCGGAGATGTATTCTGTTCAATCGCAGCCGGAGATACTGCAGAAGTGATTGTACAGATTAATAGTAATGCAAACACGTTGACTGAAGGTCTTCATGCTTCATCACTCTACTTCACCAATTTGACAAACCATTTCGGCGATACTGCACTGGATGTACGGCTTGCAGTGGGCGAACCAACATTACGTTATAGTTGGTACATGGACTCAAATCCAAGCTGGGACAACCAAAACCAGTGGGCTTATGGCATACCAACAGGTGGAGGTGGTCAATATGGTGGACCAGATCCCACTGCTGGCTATACCGGGGATAATGTTCTTGGATATAATCTATATGGAGATTATCCGAATAATCTTCCAGAGACAAATCTCACATCCACAGCAATTGACTGTTCCAATCTCTATGGAGTTTCTCTGAAGTTTTGGCGCTGGCTTGGAGTCGAGCAGCCACAATATGATCATGCCTATGTGCGAATAAGTAATGACGGAACAAACTGGTACACGGTTTGGGAAAATGAAGAAACGATAGAAGACTATGCATGGTCTCAAATGGAGCTTGATATTTCTGAATACGCAGACGATCAACCCACAGTCTATCTTCGATGGGTCATGGGAGAAACCGATGGTGGCTGGACATATTGCGGCTGGAATATCGATGACATCGAGATCTTTGCATACGATGAAGTATTTTCACCGATTGAACTATCGTCTTTCGAAGCTGCTTATGCTGACTCAACAGATTCTGTGCTCCTGAGCTGGACGACACTATTTGAGACGGATGTCATCGGCTTTAACATATTCCGATCAGAAACAGATGATTTCGCAACTTCTTCAAAAATAAATTTATCAATAATCCCAGGACATGGAACTTCGACAAATCCTCATAATTATGAATTCAATGACGAAACTGCGAATGTCACTACTCAGTATTACTACTGGCTGGAAGTTATTGATTATGGAGGAGTTTCACACATTTACGGCTCATTCATTTACGAACCAAATGTAAGTAACGATGACGAACCGGTTTCACAAATACTCTCATTACATAATTATCCTAATCCATTTAGACAGTCAACTGAGATTTCTTACTCACTCGCAAAGCCCGAAAAAGTAAAAATCCAGATATTCAATCTTAAAGGGCAGATTGTTGAAACACTGCTCGATGACAACAAACCGGCAGGAACTCATTCGTTTGAATGGAATGCTGATGGAATGGGTTCAGGAATTTATTTCTGTAAATTATCAACAGGTAAAACTACCTCAATACAAAAGTTAGTAATTGTTAAATAAGTCAAATTCACAAAGTTTTATATCAATTCGATATATTATATATCAATCACACGTTGATTTCAACTCATTCACTAATTCTATTTTTCGGCAAATAATTTTTTAACTCGCTTACAATAAGCAGGTTACCCAAATCACAATAATTTTTGGCACGGTATTTGTATAATGAAAAAGAAAAGTACATAGAGGTGTTAACATGAAGCATAACTCAATAATTATATTATGGAAAGATAGAAAGAAACTATATAACCTCCCTAAGAAATAACATAGCTTCACAAAGGGAAGCGCCCTGCTTCCCTTCCCTTTTTCAAAAGTTCAAATTAATGAAAGGAGAAACAAATGAAAAAGTTAAGTGTAATCCTTGTTGTGTTGCTCTTCGGAGCAGCAGCAATGCTCAATGCAGATGAACCCTTCGCATTCACGGTTGACGGATGGGGACAGGATGATGTCGAAATCAATATCGATCTGTCTGATCTGGAAAATTTGAAAGATCTCAAAAATCTTAATGAAGATCAAATGAATAAGATCCAGATTGCCATGTCAGGTGATTACAGTTCAGACACTCCCCTTCTAGGTGTGTATCTTGCAGATATGACCTTCAAAGAAGCCTACGAAATGCACTATGATTATAATTATGGTGTCCTTCTTTCCGGCATCGTCCCTGGTGGCGGAGCTCAACAAGCCGGTCTCATGAAAGGTGATATCATCATGGAGTTCGATGGCCAAAAGCCCCGATATGAAGGTCAGCTCTCGACTATGATCAAGAGCAAAAAAGCCGGTCAAGCCGTTAAAATAGTATTTTTCAGAAATGAACAGATCTTCGAAACTGAGGCAGTACTTCAGTCACGTTCAAAACCCAAAATTGATAAAACTACAGGTGAAGTTATTGTCGCAAAGAAACCCAAAATCGATTCAGGCGGTGGTGGTGGCGGCTGGATTCCCATGTGGTTTGTTGATAAAAACAAATTTGAAGACGTAAATAAAGTAATCGAAGACTTCGGTTTTACTCCGCTTCATGAAGATGGAATGTTCCTTAATGGATTCGGTGGTAAAGGTAACATCGGCAAAAACTGGTTCCTTGGTGGAATGGGTGAATGGTATTCAATCGACAGAAAAATGATCGATACTACCGGTGTGAAAAGAATGAAATATAGTCTTGGTTTGGGTGGTGTCACTCTTGATAAGCGTATCATGCTTTCCAAAAATCTCGCCACATCCCTTGGCTTTATGCTTGGCTGGGGAGGTCATACCCTCGAGCTTTCTCATATTGGTGATAACTATGATTGGAACCAGTTAAACACCCAACTTGCAAGCTCACGCAATAATTACGTACAGTTAGAGAAAAGCTATATTCTCTTCCAACCCAAATTTGAAGCTCTCTATCGTTTGACCGATTGGCTCGGCATCCGGGCAACAGTTGGTTATATGCTCAGCTATTCCTATCACAGCGGCTGGAATGCAAATATATGTGATGATATCTTCGAAGTAAAGAATTCACCGGATACCAAACTTGATGGCATGACTATCAGTATTGGTCCATGGTTCGGATTCTAAATTATTGGCTAATAAAGCCCCGCCAACTCTGACGGGGCTTTTTTAACAAGGAGTCATCATGAAATTTCTAAAAGCTCTCATAATTCTGGTTCTTGTTCCGTTGCTTTTCGCCTCATGCGAGATCAATTTCGATGGAAATAAAGTACGTGTGAAAGGTATTACTCTTGAGCACTCACGAACCATCACTCTTACGGATAATGAAAAATATGACACATTCATAGTTGATGCCAGTTCGGGAAATATCGCACTTGAAGGTGGTCGTTCATTCGATCTCGAAGTAAAAATTTGGGAAAAGTATGAAAATGATGTCACACTTTCTATTCGGAATGGAAAGCTTGTAGGCGAAACCGCATCAGGAAAGCCATATGTAATCGCTTCAGTCAAAGGAATAATTCCGACAAATTCATCCATAGATATTGAGACCGGTGCGGGAAATATCACGATAAATGATATGGAAGGAAAAGATTTTGATGTAGAGACCGGAGCGGGAAACATGACTTTCGAAAATTGCAATTTCACAACCATGGACTTTTCCACAGGCGCGGGAAATATCGTAGTCACAAATGTTATAACTGATATGATTGAAATGAATTCAGGCGCTGGGAACATTCTGATCAAATCCCTTACTGCTGTTGAAATAGATTGCAATACTGGCGTAGGTAATATCGATGTATTCAACTCAACTGCGGAGCAGGCAGACTGCAATTCGGGCATAGGAAATATTTCAGTTTCAGAGTCTCATTTCGATCGGCATGAGTTCGATACAGGTATTGGAAAAGTAAATTATAAAAACAACGGCAAGACCGTTGAACTATAAGCATAGCAATTAATTGAGGATAGGTAGTGCCTGCTGCTTATCCTTTTTTTATTATAAACTTGCCAACTTATTCATAGAATTTGTGGAATGTCTTAACATAGATATCAGGAGTACATAAATGTTTGGTACCTTATCAAAACAAATAACGTCACTCGTCATCGCTGCCAGTTCACTCTTCTCGTCCCATGTAACTCCTCTCTTTGATAATTGCTCGTATCATCTTCTGAATGATGTACTTGTCTTCTCCGGTAGTATCATCTCGTGCTATAACAAGGATATTGAGCAGATCATGCAATCAGGGCAGCAGATTTTGTTAGAATTCACCTATCGAATACACGAGCAGGGAAATGAAACACCCCTTCACATGAATTCTGAATCACACATTATCAAATATGATGTTGTTGATAAATTCTACACTATTGACAAAACAGAAGAAGTAGAAAGTGAGATCTTTTTGGATTTTGATGAAGCGAAACAAAATTTTGTTCTCCTTGAAGAACTGCAGATTCAGCATATAGATTTCTTTGAAGAGGGCAGGGAATATTATTTTATTGTAACCGCAACTCTGCATCCCGTATATCTTGAAGAAATGGAAAAAAATATTGTATTGATGAAATACTGGAGTAATAAATCTCCAACGTACCGCTCTCCAGCATTCAAACTTCAAGACCTGGAATCATGAAGCTTCCGTCTTTTAAATTACAGATCATTGTAATAATGTTCATTCTCCTGGTGGTATCAGGGCTTTTCACAAGATATTTTTTCATGACACAATTTAATGAATATTCCAGGGACATCACTTCACTGAATTTGTATGATAAGGTGCATGATCTTTATGGAAAACATAAGGATGCTATAGACAAAGAAGAAGTATCTCCGATTCTTACTGATATAAATAAAATTGAACTCACCACTTATCTTTTCCGCAAAGAAATGACCCTCTACTCCACACTCTATGTAGTTATTTCAGGGCTGGTTGTACTCATTGTCCTACTCGTCGTTCTCACACTCGTCACCAGACCCCTCAGCCGATTGCAATCGGGAACAAAATTGATCGCCAGCGGAGATCTGCAAACCAGGATCAGGGAGTCGAGATTTTCTCCGATCAATGGACTTATTATTTCTTTCAATAATATGGTAGAAGAGCTGGCAAGCAGCCGCGACAAACTTTTGCAGGCTGAAAAAGATATGATGTGGCGTGAAATGGCACAAGTCATGGCACATGAGATCAAAAATCCACTTACCCCTCTTCGGCTTTCTGCAGAACGAATGGAAATGAAATACTGGGGAAAAAGCGAAAATTTTGATAAGATATTTCAGGACTCAATGGAAGTTATTAATGAGGAGATAAACAACCTGCAGCATCTTGTGAAGGAGTTTTCCAAATTTGCACGAATGCCTTCTGCAAATTTCAATGAATATGATATTAATGATCAGATCCGAGATATCATCCCCCCCTATCGCGGAAAAGCAGATATCACTCTTACTCTCGATCCTGACCTTCCTGCTTTCTATGGCGATAAGATGCAGATGAAGCAGGTGTTTGTGAATCTCATTCAAAATGCAATACAGGCAATGCCGGCACGTGGCATGATGGAAATTACCTCAAAATATGAAAATGGAACATTCATATTTATGTTCAAGGACTCAGGCGAAGGTATTTCTCCTGATGATATGGAAAGAATTTTCCGACCTTATTATACCACAAAGGAAAAAGGAACAGGACTCGGACTTTCTATTGTAAAACGAATGATTTCCCAGCACCAGGGAACAATTGAAGTTGATAGCAAAAAAGGCGAAGGCACTATTTTTATCATAAAAATTAACCTCAAAAAAAAAGATAGAGAAGATTACAATGAAAATTTTAGTGATTGACGACGAAAAAAATATTCGCAGAACACTCACAGATATTTTAGAAGACGAGGGCTATACAGTTCTTGATGCAAGCTCTGGCGAAGAAGGTCTGCAGGTTCTTGCGCGGGAAAACATCGATCTGCTGCTCCTGGATGTAAAACTGCCAGGCATGGATGGTATTGAAGTACTTAAAAAAGTACGCAAAGATTTTCCTTCACTGGATGTGATAATGATCTCAGGGCACAGCACGATCAAAACCGCGGTGCAAGCAGTACAGATGGGTGCTTACAATTTCCTTGAAAAACCTCTTTCTCTCCACAAGATCATAGTATCAGCTCGAAACATTGCTGATAAGATCAAACTCTACAAAAAATACAATGAAGAGCAAAAGGACATCGAATCCCACTATAAAATGATAGGGATCTCTCCCGAATTTGAGCGGGTAAGATCACTTATAGATAAGGTCAGTAAAACAGACAGCAAAATTCTCATCCGCGGAGAAAGCGGTACGGGGAAAGAGCTTGTTGCCTATGCCATACATAATAAGAGCGACAGAAAGAATGGTCCTTTTGTGAAGTTCAATTCTGCTGCGATTCCTAATGAGCTTGTGGAAAGCGAACTTTTCGGTCATGAAAAAGGTGCATTCACTGGCGCTGAAGGCAAGAAACTCGGCAAACTTGAAGTCGCTCATGAGGGCACACTTTTCCTCGATGAGATCGGTGACATGAATCTCAATGCCCAGGCAAAGATGCTGCGTGTCATCCAGGAAGGAAAATTCGAGCGTGTCGGCTCAAACAACATCATCGATATCGATGTGCGCATTCTTGCTGCGACCAATAAAAACCTGGAAAAAATGGTTCAGGAAGGAACATTCCGCGAGGACCTTTTTTATCGTCTTAATGTAATTCCTATCATCATCCCACCATTACGGGAACGAGTTTCAGATATACCTGTTCTGCTGGAGTACTACCTTGACTATTATGCAGGCGAGTTAAAAGTACATCCTAAAAGATTTTCTTCACAAGCGATGCGGCTTCTTCAGAGTTATTCATTTCCCGGCAACATTCGGGAACTAAAAAATCTGATCGAGAGATTGTATATCATTTCATCAGAAAAAATTATTCCTGAAGATGAGGTCGCTCCACAGATAAAATTGCTTCTGCCAAAGCTAAAAGAGGAAGCACATTTGTTCAGCATTTCTAATTTTACAGAGGCAAAAAAACAGTTTGAAATAGATTATTTAAAAGAACAGCTTGACAAATATAATTGGAATATAAGTCTTACGGCTGAAAGTATCGGTCTTCAGCAATCCAATCTTTCGAGAAAGATGAAGGATCTCGGGATCGATAAAGAATAGAGGCTATGTAGGACTATGTATGAATTTTGAGATTATTAAGCTTATCATTCTTTCAGTTGCCGGTTATTTGATCGGCTCCCTTTCCTTCAGTGTGATCATCACCAAGCTTGTAACTGGTAGAGATATCCGCAACATCGATTTCAAAAATGCCGGCGCATATAATGTATTCAAGAACGTCGGCAAAGGTTGGGGATCCCTTGTCGCAGTTCTGGACGGTATAAAAGGGCTATTCCTTATATGTATTGGCTTCCTTCTGAAAATGCAAACTTCTCATATCATTATTGCAGCTTCATTCGTGATCATCGGACACTGCTTTCCTCTCTATAACCATTTTTACGGTGGTCGGGGAGGTGCACCCATTATCGGGATACTCGTTCCTTTTCTATCCATCGAACTTGCAATTTGGTTCATCCCTGCAATAGTCATCGGACTACTCATAAAACGGCTTGGATTTTTTCCGGTTTTCTGGCTTCTACTTGTGCTTTTAACAATGCTTATCTTAAACTGGTCACATCTCAACCAGGATACTGTTCATGCTCTGCTCTATGTGATGTTGCTTACGGGTGTGCTCAATACTATTATTATCCTTTCCCGCAGAGATTCGCGGATCATTAAAGAATAAGACAATGAAAACCATTCATCTTCGCTTCTACGAAGAGCTGAATGAATTTCTTACTACAGAAAAAAGAAAAGTAACATTCGTCCACTCTATTCCAGTCCAAACATCAGTAAAAGACTTGATTGAGTCTTTCAATATCCCGCATACACAGGTACAGATGATTCTGGTGAATGAAGAACAAAAAGATTTTTCTTATATTGTTCAGGAAAATGATAGGATCAGCATATACCCCTATTTTCATAATTTTGATATTACATCGATCAGCAAGATACATCATCCACTCCCAAAAAGAATGCGATTTTTTGTCGATCAACACCTCGGAATCCTTGCTCGTTATCTTCGAATGCTTGGTATCGACACAGAATATAATGACAATCTATCCGGGCTCGAGCTTGTGAAAAAATCAAATCGCGAGAATCGTATCCTCATCACAAAAGATCACAGTATATTAAAGAGAAATGATTTGAAGTTCGGGTATTTTGTCTATGCGGACGAACTCGATTCTCAACTCGAAGAATTGGTGCTTCAGTTCAAGCTGAAAGATCATATCTCTCTCTTCTCACGATGCCTCGAATGCAATTCAAAACTCTATCCGATTGATAAAGAAAATATTGAACATCGCCTTCCTCAAAAAGTGAAAAAGTTGCACGACAAATTCACTATTTGTGAAAAATGTGATAAAATTTATTGGAAAGGTACTCATTATCCGAAAATGAAACAAAAGATTGAACATATTTTAGAAACCATGAAAAACACGAAAAATGCGAAAATATAATTTTATAAAACCAATAAATCCTTTGATTCTGAGTGATAAAAATATAATTTTATTAAACACACTTTAAGAACCTGATCCCTCATTTTGGAAATAACTAATTTTCCTCTCAATGTCCTCTGTGTTCTCTGTGCTTTAATTCGCTTTCGAGTCTTTCGTGATTTTCGTGGTAAAAAACTTCTGGAGGAATAATGCAAGACGCAAGTAATTTGAATATCGGAGTGGTTTTAAGTGGATCGGGATGGAAAGATGGATCAGAGATACATGAAGCAGTATGCACGCTTTTGGCTCTTGATAAAGCACATGCTGGCATCATAATGATGGCACCTGACACCCAGCAGATGGATGTGGTAAATCATCTGAATAACAAGCCCGTTCCAGGAGAAAGAAGAAATACATTGATCGAATCTGCACGAATTGCTCGTGGAGATATCATAACTATTAAAAGTGTTTCTGCCAGCGAGTTGGATGGGCTTATTATTCCCGGTGGTTTCGGCGCTATGAAGAATCTCTGTGACTTTGCCAGAAAAGGCGCTGACATGACCGTGAACCCGCATCTGGAAAAACTGCTCAAAGAGCTGCACGTGGAGAAAAAACCACTCGGTTTTATGTGCATCGCCCCTATAATTGCTGCGAAGGTTTTCGGGAATGAACATCCTGAGCTAACTATCGGAAACGATTACGGTACCGCACGGCAGATCGAAGCATTTGGCGCAAGGCATATTGACTGTTCTGTTGAAGAAATTGTGTATGATGAAAAAGCCAATATTGTAACAACTCCCGCATACATGTTGGGTCCAAGTATTTCGTATATTTCAATCGGCATAGAAAAACTGGTAAACAAAGTTCTCCAACTCGCTGATTCAAGGAATACTTAATACGTGTCATTCGCGGGTATTCATTAACTGTTTTCTGAATATAATTTTTGAGTTTATGAAAATTCTTTAAATACATTGACATTATAAATGCTTAAATTTCATATAAAGTCGCATAAGAAAAATAGGAGAAACACATGAATAAAAATATGAAAAAATCGATTCATCTTATCATTGCGGTGATCGTTCTTATTAGCATGTTTGCATGCAGCAATGCCTATAAAAAACTTATCCCTTATACCTTCAACGGTAAAACCGTTGCGGCTGTGGTAACTTCTACACCATGGGGTAATGTCACAACGAATAGCTATTTCTCTATAGGTTCCAGTGGAAAATCTAAATCAGATGATGTTCTCAACACGCTGATTAACATCGGAACCACTGTTATTAATAGTATTGAAGCCGGTAAGGCTCAGGCAAAAATGGATAGCGCCATGAAGCACGTGGATGTTGCAGGTATCATAAAATCACAGACACTGAAGCAAGGTTCCAACATACTTCATTATAATCCCATTAATGATACTCATACTGCAGATTTTCTTTTCAGTATTACGATCAACAGCTATGGTATTGGTGCAAATTCGTGGGCATCGTCAGTGAACTTCAATATGGATGTTACACTGAAAATTTATGATAATCACACCTCAACGTTGATATGGAAAGTAAATGTTACAGAATCACGCCCTGTATCTTCATCCTTCTTCCTCACAGGCACTACTGCTGTGGGTAATGTTCTCACTGCATTACAACTTTCTCAACTTACCGCAGATCAGATGAAGACAGGATTCACACACATGGCTGAATTTACAGCAAATGAAATAATAAATAAACTGCAAAAAGATTATGCAAAATCGCGGGACGCGAAGAAATAATTTTTCTTAAAGCTCAAACTACATAAAAGCTCACATTTATTTGTGGGCTTTTGTTTTTTTGAACAATAATAAACTGTAACGCTCCTAACATTTATTCCAGCAAAATAACTTTTTGCACATCTAACATCACACCATCTTTTTCAAATCCTATCAAATAGATACCTGAAGAATAACCATTAATTATAAATGAATTTCCATTCCATTCTATTGTGTGTTCCCCGGGCATATAAATATCATCTGTAATTGAGGTAATTTTCTGACCTTTGATATTATATAATGCGATCTTTATCCTGCTTGTCTTTTGAATAATGAAACTGATATTTGTAGATATACTTACTGGATTCGGATAAACAAAGAGATTATTTTCTTTCACTTGTTCGTGAGGTTCGTCGACATCAAGAAAATCACTCCAATCCAAAACTGTAATGCCATTCCCGAAGTTACATGTAATCAACTTATTTCCATTAAATGCCATTTCGGTTGTTTTAAAATTCCACCAAAATTCATCCTTTATCTGCAAATTAGAAAAATCCGTACATTCATAGGTAATAAGACGATTATTTGAGTTATCCGCCACAACAAGAGTGTTCCCGTTTTTAGTAAATAATATCGATCCAAAGCCTCCAAATGAGATTTTTGACGGATTTTCATGCACTATAATATGGTCTAAGATTTCAGGATCATAAGGATCTGAAATATCAATTATATAAAATCCTGTGTCAGATCCATACCAAGTTAAATTATAATATGCAGCGAGAGCTATATTATCAAAAACTTCAAGTTCAAAGATTTCATGATCAAATTCGGTTAAGGATAATTG
>JAGHCS010000158.1 GCA_021160355.1 Candidatus Cloacimonadota bacterium | reverse complement strand
GCATAATATTACTGTCCTATGCAGGAAAATAAGGGTAGAATAACAACAATAAAAGTTATCTTCATTCTTATTTTATTTGTTTTTATATTTCGATTATTTTCCATACAATTATTGGACGTTTACGGTTTTTACAACAGTTACCAACGTTATAAGAATAAGAAGACAATAATACCTGCAGAACGCGGTTTGATATATGACAGGCACGGGATCGCTCTGGCAGGCAACAAAAAATTATATAAGTTGGAATTCTGTCCAAAGCTTATCAAATGGGAAAAGAAAGACTCTCTTTCTAAAGTTGACAGGGAAATTGTATATAATGAAATAACTCACGTCATTGCTCAAAATACCGATAAAACCAGTGATGAACTTGCAGGCAGGATATCTACTTTTGAACAAGATTTTCCGTACGGCTTTGAGCTGGTCACTCACATTGATGCAGCTCAAAAGGACAGGATTTTACAAGCACTGAACGATCAGGGGATTCACGGCGTGCTCGATTATAAGCAGAAATCGGAAAGGATTTATCCAAAAGGCGATCTGGCGGGTCCCTTAATTGGCTTTTATGAATATGATAATGACCATGCATTGTGTGGAATTGAGCTTGTGTCCGATAACGAGTTGACCGGTCAGGATGGTTGGTCAGAAGTGATACAATACGGCACGGGTGATGATTTTCATTTTGAGGACATGCCCTTGAAGAAACCGATCTCCGGCAAATCTGTCTATCTCACTATCGATGCTCATCTTCAGGCAATTCTGGAGAAAAATCTTATTCATGGCATTGAAGAATATGATGCAAAAGGAGCAATTGGCATTATAATCTCCCCACGCACAGGCGAGATTTTTGCGATGAGAGGGATAAACCGTGATTATATTGGAAGCTCTGTACGAACAAGCCATACATTGCCGATCTATCCGATTAACTGGCAATACGAACCCGGTTCAACGCTGAAACCTGTAACTGCGCTCATCGCAATAGAAGATGATATATATCATGCTAATGATGTAATAGATTGCAGAACCAGGAAGATCGGGAGAAGGACGATTTCCGATGTAAAACCGTTTCAGTATCTGACATTTAAGCAGGTTCTTGCAAAATCCAGCAACTGTGGCATTACACGCGTCGCAGATAATATCGAACCGTATAAATTATATAAAACACTTACAGAACTCGGATTCGGCCATAAAACAGGTATTATTTTAAGTGGTGAAAGTGCGGGTGTGCTTCGACATCCGAGCAAGTGGTCGAAGTATTCTCTGCACTCCCTTTCATTTGGTCAGGAACTCACCGTGACAGTCCTTCAACTTGCCTATGCGTACGCATCGCTTGCAAATGGCGGAAAAATGCTGCAGCCGAAAATAATACATAAAATAGAAGATGAAGAGCAGAACATCCTTTTTGAACCTCAAACAACTGTAGTAAGACAGGTATCCAATCTATGGGCTCTTGACACACTGAGAACTTACCTAAAAGCAGTCGTTGACGAGGGGCACGGAGTCGCCACAAAGCTTGGATATATTTCCATAGCAGGAAAAACAGGCACTGCAGAAAAACTCGACCCCGAAGGTCATGGATACCTTAAAGGTGTTTTTATCACGAGTTTTGTAGGATTTTTTCCTGTTGAGGATCCTCAGATTGTAATGGCCATCTTATATGATGAACCGGATTATGATCATCGCTACGGAAGTATCTCGGCAGTTCCGACCTTCAGGAACATTGTTGAGGAAATGACAGTTCTACCACATAATGATATCTTATATATTGCCAACGAAGCGAATCGGGAATATGTGCTCGTTCCGAAATGCATCGGAAAATCTGTGAAAGAAGCCTGCCAGATACTGGTTGAACATAAAATTGATTTTACGAGTTTTGGTGACGGTGATGTTGTAGTAGATCAGTTCCCCAAGCCAGGTGTAACAATGTTGGAAGGATCTTATATCATTCTCCAAACAGGATATAGAATCCTCACACAAAATATTCCGAATCCAAACTTGACGCAATAGATGAGAATCAAAGTCTAAGGTCGCTTTATGAAAAATTTGAAAATCAAACAGATAGTTTCAGCGATCAATGCAACCACTACTGCAACGGAAAATGCAGAGATCAACTGCGTTATACATGATTCACGCAAGTGTAATTTACATTCCGGCAAGAAAATACTCTACTTTGCTATACACGGCGACCAAGTTGACGGGCACGACTTTGTACAGGAAGCGCTCTTAAAAGGTGCGTCTTTTGCGGTTGTAGATCATGAGCTTCAGGATGAAGTTGATCCCAGGAAACTCTTATATGTTGAGGATACTGTAAAGGCATTGGATACGCTTGGAAAATATTATCTCAGTCAGTTTGATATTCCCAAAATCGCGATAACCGGTTCTGTGGGGAAGACCATCTCAAAAGAATTCATTGCAAACGTGTTATCACAAAAGTATAAGGTTCATAGAAGTACGGGGAATCTTAATACGATCATCGGACTTCCAATAACGATTTTTGACATCGATTATACACATGAAATAGCGGTTCTTGAACTCGGTACAAATCATTTTGGAGAGATAAAAGCTCTCACAGAGATGGTAAATCCAGATATAGCAATAATTACTAATATTGGTCCTTCGCATCTTGAATTTTTGGAAAATCTTGAGGGTGTATTCAAAGAAAAGCAAGAAATTTTCAAATATTCTCAGAATCAAACCCTGAAAATATTTAATGGAAATATCTCATTTCTACAAAATAATAAAGGACATCAAAATTATTTTTCCTATGGATTTGATGATGATAACAATCTTATAGTGCGCAATATAGCTCGTATTGATCATAAATATTCATTCTATGTAAATGATGAAAAATATTTTATTTTTAATGATGTGTATCATAATGTGCTCAACGCGATTCCTGCGATAATTATCGGAAAGCATTTTGGGCTTTCACACAAACAAATACAGCAGGGTTTAGCCATTATGCCTGAAGTTGGGTTGAGGATGGAGATTCGAAGTAATACGGACAAAAATTGGACCATCATCGCTGACTGTTACAATGCAAATCCGGTTTCAATGATATCGGCATTGAATTATCTGCAATCACTTCCTCATAAAAATAAGATAGTAATACTCGGAGATATGCTCGAACTTGGTGATGAGAGTCGGAGCTATCATGAAGATATTGGTATTTTGGTAAGGGATATGAATTTGAGGAGATCAATCGCTATCGGAGAAATGGCAAGATTTTATAAATTTATAACACATTACTCATCAGCAGAAGATTTCATCGATCACTTCTCTGATGAGATGTTTCCTGAGGATGCTGCGATATTAATAAAAGCATCTCGGGGTATTGCATTAGAAAAAATCGCAGAAAGGCTGGCAACGTAATGTTTTATCATATTTTGTACCCTCTTGTAAGGATTCATATCATTTTTAATGTTTTCCAGTACATTACATTCCGTGCGATCGGTGCATTTGTTACCGCGCTTATTTTATGTTTTATTTTTGGTCCAAAAATCATCAAGTCATTAAGGAAACATCAGGTGACGGAAAATATTAACACTCTCCTCCCTGCTGCCCATATGAAGAAGAAGGGTACTCCTACGATGGGAGGTATCATAATTGGTCTTGGCTTGATCATCTCAAGCTTGCTCTGGAACAATCTTACAAATCCCTATGTGCTTATAGCGCTGCTTGTTACGCTATGGCTTGGGGGATTGGGATTTTTGGATGATTACTTGAAAAATGTACGGCACCTGGAGCAGGGATTGGTTGAAAAATATAAGATTGCAGGACAGCTTGTGCTGGGAATTCTTATCGCTGTTACGTTGTATTTCGGGTATCAGCAAAGCCATTCGATCACTTATATAAGTGTACCTTTTTTGAAGGATACTACAATTTCACTTGGTGTATTTTTCATTCCCTTTGTTGCCCTTTTCATCACTTTTTATTCGAATGCAGTAAATCTCACGGACGGCTTGGATGGTTTGGCAGCAGGCACGATAGCTCTTGTTGCCTTCGGGCTTGGTGTGATGTCTTATGTAAAAGGGCATATCGTGATTGCAGATTACCTAAAACTTGAATTTATTGCAGACGCCGGGGAGTTGACTGTATTTACTACTGCAATTATTGGCTCAATATTAGGATTTCTCTGGTTTAATATAAAACCAGCACAGGTGTTCATGGGTGATACCGGAGCGCTTTCCATGGGGGGAGTCCTTGCTGTAATGGCAATTCTCCTCAAAGAAGAGATATTCTTTGTGATGATTGGGCTTGTATTCGTAGTAGAAGCACTTTCATCACTGATTCAGAGATACTATTACAAGCATACTCGCATAAAAAGCGGGGAAGGAAAACGCATACTTTTATGTGCTCCACTCCATCATCATTACGAGTTGAAGGGGTGGTCCGAAGATCAGATAGTGATACGTTTCTGGATCGTGACAATGCTTTTAACCGCTATCGGACTTGCTACACTAAAGTTGAGATAATATGGATTGGAAAGATAAGAAAGTTGCGGTTCTCGGTCTTGCCAGAAGCGGTCTTGCTGCTGCACAAAAACTCAAAGAGATCGGGGCTGTGCCTTTTTTATCAGATATTCGTTCAAAAGAGGAATTAAGAAATATTTTTCCTCTTATACAGGATTTTGTATATGAAACAGACGGGCATACAGAGAGAGTTCTAAAAAACGAACTTATCATAGTAAGTCCCGGAGTTCCTCTGGAAATTCCAATTTTGAGAAAAGCTTGTATAAAAGAAATCCCAATATGGAGTGAGCTTGAGTTGGGTTTTCAGCTAGTAAAGGACACATCTTCAAAGATCATTGCAATAACCGGCTCAAATGGGAAGAGTACAACCACTTCGCTTATCTATCATATTTTAAAGGAAAGTGGCAAGAAAGCACTTCTTGCAGGCAACATCGGACTGCCATTCACCTCATTTCCAATTGAAAAAGGTGAATATGATTACATCGTCTTGGAGGTAAGCAGTTTTCAACTCGATGGGATCAGTCAATTCTGCCCGGATATTGCACTTCTACTGAACATCACTCCTGATCACCTGAACCGATATCATACTTTTGATGCGTACAGGAACTCGAAATTACGAATTTTTAAAAATCAAACAGACGAAGATATCGCTTTATTAAATTTTGATGATGAAGAATGCAAGTGTTTACTTGATTTTGGTTTATCCCAAAAAATTTTCTACAGTGTTTTTGAAAAAGTGAATGAGAATGTCTGGTTTTATAATGATCAAATCGTAATCAATTCAGGAGACAGCAAATTATCACTGGACTCGCGCGAGATATTAATAAGGGGTCTACATAACATTAGTAATGCAGTTGCATCCTCTCTTGTCGGTATCTTATGCGGATTGAAACCGGATCAAATATTCGCAGCGCTCAAAAATTTCAAGGGCTTGGAACATCGTCTTGAATGGGTGGCTGAGATCGATGGTAGAGTTTTTATTAATGATTCAAAGGCAACGAATTGTGTTTCGGTCGAAAAAGCATTGGCATCATTCGATAAGCCGATAAATATTATAATGGGCGGTTCGGATAAAAATGAAGATTTTTCATCCCTGATCCCACTCATACAACAAAATGTGAGAAATTTAATCGTGCTTGGCGAAACCAAATCCCAGATTGTTGACACTTTCAAAGAATGTGTAACCATAAATGAGGTCTCTGATCTGAAAGAAGCTGTGCACCGGGCGTATGAAATCTCAAATTCTGGAGAGTATATCTTGCTTTCTCCCGGATGCGCCAGCTATGATATGTATGATAATTTTGAAGAGCGGGGTAAGCACTTCAAGCAGCTTGTCGATGAGATAAAAAAATGAAGATTTCAACAAGATTTCTGGAAGATTCACTGGTTTATATTTGCTTGATATTGGTTTTGATCGGCTTGTTGCTCATCGGCAGCATTGATTCATTTCAGTTCAAATCACGGAATATCGTTATGCAAACCTCCTGGATTTTTGTGTCCATTGTCTTCTTCTTTATCTTCTCTCATATACATCTTCAGCGATTGAGAGTTCTGTCATTTCCTTTGTTATTTCTTGGACTGATAGTGCTTGGAGCAGTGTTTATACCGGGCGTAGGGAAGACGGTCAATAGTTCATCAAGATGGATAAATTTGGGCAGATTTACCTTTCAAGCAAGCAATCTTGCAAAAGTGATCTTTGTTTTTTATCTGGCTCATTTCTTTGCAAAAAATCAGGATATTCTTGAAAAATCGGAGCCCAAGTATTTTATTAAAAATTTTTTCCCGATCATTTTTGTCCTTGCTGTATATGTCGGATTGATATATTTTGAGCCCGATCTCAGCACAGCGGGTATCCTCTTTCTTATTTTCCTGAGTATGCTTTTCGTTGCGAGAGTAAAACTCGCCACCATCACATTAATATCTGTGAGCGTGATTGTCGTGCTTATTGTTCTTATATCGGTTGGTCCTTCATATCGAAGAGCAAGGTATGTTTCATTTATAAAATTTTTGAGTGGCAAAGAGGTACACGTTAACAAGGAGAATGACACTTTCTTTCAGCCGAGGGAATCTCTAATTGCACTTTCCAACGGCAAATTAACGGGAAGAGGATCTGAAGAGGGGAAAGCAAAATTGTATTACCTGCCCTTTGCACATTCAGATTATATTTTTTCAATACTCGGCGAAGAATATGGCTTCATAGGAAGTCTTGTCCTTCTTTTAGTCTATCTCCTGTTGCTGCTAAGTTGTTTCACTTTAGCTCAGCGTGCTCATGATCAGTTTTATTCATTTTTGATTGCCGGACTAGGATTTGGGATTGCGTATAATATTTTTGTTAATGTCGCAGTTGCGGTGAGTTTGATTCCTTCGACAGGTGTGACTCTGCCTTTCATAAGTTACGGCGGGTCAGCACTTTTGATTGATTCGATAGCAATTGCGATAATCATCAATGCAAGCAAACGTGACCGCTATGAACGGCTTGAAAAGGATCTTCAATATGCATAGAATTGCTATTGCAGCGGGTGGAACCGGCGGACATATTTTTCCCGGAATAGCAATTGCACGTGAACTGCAAAAGCAATTGGATGATTGTAAGGTGATATTTATCGGTTCAAAGAATGGCATAGAAAATAAGATATTGAAAGAAAACAGGTATGAATGTGTTCCGACAGACGTGCAAAAACTCTACCGATCCCTTACACTTAAAAATTTGCTGTTTCCTTATTATATGCTGAAAAGTATTTCTGAAACACAGGATATTTATAGGAAATTCAAAATATCAATTTTTATTGGATGTGGTGGATTTGTCAGCGGTACTTCTGGTTATGCTGCGAAACTCCAAAGAATCCCAATATTTTTACAGGAACAAAATAGCTATCCCGGATTAAGTACTCGTTTTATAGCACCTTATGCTCGAAGAATTTATCTTGGAAATCCCAAAGCAGTCGATTATTTGAAATGCAGTAAAAGACGTCTTTACTATACTGGTAATCCAATACGTTTACCGAAAAAGATTTCCCATGAGAAAGTACAGGAAATACTTGGTTTGCATAATAAAAAAACAGTTTTTATCTATGGTGGTAGTCTGGGTTCTGTACCAATAAACAATGCGGTACTTCCGATTCTTGAGAAATTATTGCAAGATGGTTATCAGGTGATCTTTCAGACAGGAAAACGTGACTACTCAAGAATATTTGATCTATTTGCAAATTCTAAAAATCTCGTAATCAAACCATTTTTTGACGACATCGAAGTTGCCTATTCTGCCAGTGATCTGGTTGTGTGCAGGGCTGGAGCGATCTCACTATCTGAAGTTGCATATTTTGGAATTCCTGCAATAATTATTCCATTCCCATGGGCTGCAGGAGATCATCAAGTCAAAAATGCAGAAAGTTTTGAAGCTAAAAATGCAGCAGTTGTGATCGAAGAAAAAAATCTTACATCGGATTTATTATTACATGAGATCGTGAATATCTTGAATAATCTGGAGAAGTCTGAAAATATGGCATCTGCGATGAAGTCTCTTGGAAAACCGGAGGCAACCCGGGATATTGTCAGCGATATTATTAGTACGTCAGGAATAGAATGTTAGGAAGAACAAAGAAATTACATTTTGTAGGAATTGGTGGCATAGGTATGAGTGGAATTGCCGAGCTGCTCATAAATTACGGTTACAAAATCACTGGTTCTGATCTACTGAAATCTCTCGTGACCGAACGCCTTGAAAAAATGGGTGCTGAGATAACTTACCAGCACAAGGCAGCAAATGTTCATAAAGATGTCGATGTGGTAGTGAAATCCTCTGCTGTAACAGATGCGAACATAGAAATAAAAACTGCATTCAAGAGGAACATACCTGTAATTCGCCGTGCGGAAATGCTATATGAACTTATGAGAATGAAAAAGGGAATTGGTATCGCAGGCACACATGGAAAGACCACCACAACCTCTATGACTGGTATGATACTTACCGAAGCCGGATTGCTTCCCACACTCATAATTGGAGGGGTGGTAAAGAATTTTGACAGTAATGCCGTGCTCGGGAAATCAAAATATATCGTTGTGGAAGCGGATGAATATGACCACTCGTTTTTATCACTCACTCCTATAATCGCAGGCATAAATAATATTGAAGAGGAGCATGTGGATTGTTATCCTACTGTAGAAGAGCTGGAAAATGCATTTCTCCAATTTGCGAACTCAGTTCCATTCTTTGGTTTGATTGTCGCTTGTATTGATGATCCCGCAGTGAAAAGGCTTCTGCCAAGATTTGAAAAGCGATTATGCACTTTTGGATTGGATAAGAATGCAACAGTTCGTGCGGACAATATTCGATACTCCAATTTTGAATCCGAGTACGACCTTATCTATAAACATAAAAAATTGGGAACAATAAATCTCTCTTTACCGGGCGTACATAATATTCAAAATTCGCTCCTCGCTGCTTCTATTGCACTCGAACTTGAAATTCCTTTTATAGATATCAGGAATGGCCTGCAGAAATTCAAAGGCGTCTATAGAAGATTTGAGCGCAAAGGTTTTGTGAACGATATTCTCGTATATGATGATTATGCCCATCATCCTACTGAAGTGAAGAGAACACTTCAGGGTGTGAAAGAAGGTTCTGCCCGAAGGTTGATCTCTGTGTTCCAACCGCATTTATTTACCCGAACAAAAATGTTCTACAGACAATTTGCAGAAGCACTCATGATATCCGATGTTATTATTATCAATGATATTTATCCTGCACGCGAAGATCCTATCGAGGGTGTGACCGGTAAGCTAATTTCTGATGTAGCACACGAACTTGGGCATAAAAAAGTATATTTCTTTAAAGATAGTGAAGATATCCCATATGAGCTTATAAAAATAAGTAAAAGCGGTGACTTCGTTATTACGATGGGCGCCGGGAATGTCTTTCAAGTGTCAGAGAAATTTGTTCAGCTTTTAGAAAAGCAAAATGCAACCCAATCAAAGAAGAAACTATGATTGAGAAATTTGAATTATTCTTAGAAAAGCAGAATCTGTCATGTGTAAAGAAAGAGATTTCAATGAAATCTCTCACAACCATAAAGTGCGGGGGTAAGGCTGATTATCTTATAGAACCTGATAATTACGATGAGCTTTCTAAAATATTTAAATTCATCTGTGGGAACAATATACTATATCAAATTCTTGGGAACGGTTCGAATGTTTTGGTATCTGATTTGGGATTCCCCGGAGTTGTAATTTCGCTGAAAAATCTTCCTTATTTGATCGAGTTGCATGAAGGAAAATTATCTGTTGCAGCTCATATCGAGTTAGCTCATCTCCAAAAAAAGTGCATATTTGAGGGATTAAGCGGTTTGGAATTTTTAAGTGGCATTCCCGGGACAGTAGGTGGAATTATTGCGATGAATGCAGGCGCTTTTGGTCACGATGTCAGTAGTGTTATAGATTCAATAAAAACTGTAACTCATGAAGGAAAAATTATAAACCTCAGAGATGAAAATATTGAATTTTCATATAGAAAAACAAAATTACCTTACGAGCAGTATATTATTTCAGAAGGAACTTTCAATGTTCAGAAAACGAACATGCAGAAAGTAAAAGAGCTCTGCGATTTCTATATCTCACAAAGAAAATCAACGAATCTATGGCGAGCTATGACTTTTGGTTCGACCTTTAAAAACGGTGAAGATTATTATGCAGGAGAACTCATTGAAAAATGCGGATTGAAAGGCTTTTCGATTGGCGATGCTCAAATCTCCAAAAGTCATGCAAATTTTATTATAAATAATGGAAATGCTTCATCAAAAGAGGTGTATCTTCTCATACAAAAAATGAAGGATGAAGTATTGGAAAAATTTGGAAAGAATCTTGAACTAGAAGTTAAACTTTGGGGGGATTTCTCGTATGCAGGAAAATAGAATGCGTACAAAAGAACCAATTATAAAAAAAGCACTCATCATGCTTGTGGTGTGCATAAGTCTTACTGGTGGGAGCGCTTATTTATTGAAGTTTGGCGTGACAAATTGGAATTATCTTCAAATGAAAGAGAGTGAAGTGGCAGGAACAGTGCACATTAATCCCGATATTATTCATATTTCTCTTTCGGAGTTTAAAGGGCAAAATCTCTATCTTCTCGAGGATGATGTTGTACGGGATAGATTAGTGCAGAATCCGTATGTGAAAGATGTGAGGATATTAAGAATATTCCCCAGCACATTGAAGGTCGTTATTGAAGAACGCCTTCCGATCGCGTACATCCAAACAGATCAAGATGAATATTTTCTTATTGACGATCAAGGAGTTTTGCTTGATATAGTTGATCTCAGCGATGGATTGGATGTGCCCGTCTTCTGTGAAATCGATATAAATAATTTGACACTGGGACAGGAGATAACAGATACAAACTTTAAGATTCTCCTTGATGTGTACAAGACCTTGAAAGATACATATCATGATTTTCTTGCATCTGTTGACGAGCTTTGTATTGAAGATGGAGATGTTATTATTTCAGAAAAAGAAAGAGGTGTCAGGTTTATTATCGGTGATCGTGATTTTGATGAAAGACTGGAGAAACTGGTCTTTGCCTACCAGAATTTTGGTGTGGCAACGTATTCTGAGATCGATGTACGATTTTCCGATCCAATACATGAATTGGTGATATTAAGATAATGGCAAGACAACAAGTAGTAACAGCATTGGATATCGGTACAACAAAAATTTGTTGTATCATCGCGGTTATTGATAAAAACAATCAACTGAAGATCTCAGGTATCGGCGAGACAAAATCCCAGGGACTTACCCGAGGTATGATCAGGAATATTCGCGCTGCATCAGAATCCATTGATTCCGCAGTACGAGCTGCCGAGAAAATGGCAGGCATCGATGCGGAAAATATCATTGTCGGTGTGGCTGGAGAAATGATCCATAGTTTTGTGCGTCACGGTATGGCAAACATTGTCAGCAAAAGCAAATATACCGAAGAAATAAACGAATACGAAGTCACTGAAACCGAGATCGAAAACGTTAAAAATGATGCTATCAAAAACGCTCCGCTTACGAGCGATCAGAAACTCATTCATGTTGAACCACAATATTTTATGATAGACAGCATCACGGGCATAATTGATCCCGTAGGAATGACAGGACATCGTCTTGAGGCAGATGTACATTTTGTGACTGCTGATATGAGTTATTTGAATAGTATTTATCGTAGTGTGCAGCTTCTCGGATTAAATGTGAAGGATGTGATCCTTCAGCCCATTGCATCTGCTATGGCAGTTCTCAATGATGATGAAGTAGAACTCGGAGCTGTGCTTGTTGATATTGGTGGTGGTACAACAGATGTTTCAATATATTACAAAAACAGTCTTAGATTCACCTGCATAATTCCGTTTGGAGGTGAGAATATCACTTCTGACCTGTCTGTAGGATTGCGCACTCCAAATGCAGAAGCAGAGAAGATCAAGATAGATTTCGGCTATGCTATTCCGGAAAATGTTGATGATGACTCAAAGATCGAAGTGCCGGGAATTGGCGGTTATCCCTCAACCTTACGTACAAAAAAGCTCATTGCCGAGATCATCAATCCAAGGATGCAGGAGATTGCGCAGTTGGTTTATAATAATGTGGTGAAAAGTAAATATATTGAAATGATCACTGCTGGAATTTCCATTTGCGGTGGAACTGCAAATCTGAAAAGTACAAATCAACTTTTCTCTCAGGTATTTCATGAGATTCCAACAAAAACCGGATACCCTTCATTCAAAGGGATCTACGGCGACACGGAAACACTCTCAAATCCCAAATATGCAACCGCTGTCGGTTTGCTGTATTGGGGAGTGAAAAACTATAAGAACGAACCCCTTGCACCGGGCAAAGGTTCAGTCATAGACCGTCTTTTCAAGCGAATTAAAAAATGGTTTGAAATTCAGAGCTTTACTTAAAACATAATCCCTGACCAAGGTCAAAAGGGAGCATTTATGCTAAAATTTAATCATTCAACGAACAAAATATCCAAAATAAAGATCATTGGTATTGGCGGTGCTGGTAACAATGCGGTCAATACGATGATCACAAATAATCTTGGTGGTGTCGATTATGTGGCAGTGAACACTGATCTGCAGGTTCTCAACGTTTCTGCCGCAGAAGATAAATTACAGATCGGCAAGAACCTTGTGAAAGGATTCGGGGCAGGTGGAAAGCCTGAAGTCGGAGCAATGTGTGCCGAAGAAAGCAAGGAAGATATCAAAAAAACACTTGCTCATTCTGACGTTGTATTTCTCACTGCAGGAATGGGTGGGGGAACCGGAACAGGCGCAGCTCCCATCTTTGCTAAGATAGCCCAGGAAATGGAAATCCTCACCATTGCGATCGTAACATATCCTTTCAGCTTTGAGGGCAAGTATCGCAAGGAAAATGCAGAAAAGGGCATCGCAGAACTCAAACAATATGTAAACTCTCTTATTATTATTGATAATGATAAAGTCCTTCAAACATTTGATGATATCGAGTTGTACCAGGCGTTTGAAAAATCCAATTTCGTTCTTTATAATGCAGCAAAAACCTTCACTGAGATCATCAATAAAGAAGGGTACATGAATGTTGATCTTGCAGATGTGAAAACAGTCCTTTCAGAGATGGGATACGCACTCATCGGATTTGGTTCTGCAAGCGGTGAAGACAGGGCTGCAAAAGCAACACATCAAGCTCTTGATAATCCTCTCATTCAGGATATTTCTCTTGAGGAAACAAAAGCCATTCTTGTAAATATCACAGTGGGTTTTGATTTTGTAACAAAAGAGTATGAGGAAGTCACGAAGATCATCTATGAAAAAACGCATGAGAATACAAATATTATCCATGGACTGGTCTTTGATCAAGATCTGAAGGATGTCATTTCAATCGCAATAATTGCTACCGGAATGCTCACAACCGATAGGAAGGGAATTGATATCCTTCCATTGGAAGAAGAGCAGTCACAAGAGGAACGGCAGAAAGAACTCGAAGTAATAATGGCCCGGATCAAGCAATCAGAGCTTCTCGCACCAAAAAATAATGAGTATTCCATGGATGAAATACGAAGACAATATATAAAGGACACACTGGAGTAAAATGGATTACATTATAAGATTAATAATTTACTCGCTTGCAATACTCATCGTGAGCCGGCTTACAAAATTGATCGAGATCAAGAATTTTGGTACTGCACTTTTATTCGCTTTTGTGCTTGGTATAGTCAATGTGCTGATTAAACCGATCTTTCTATTCATATCACTTCCATTTATCGCATTAACTTTTGGGATATTTCTTATTTTTATAAACGGCTTGATGGTCATTATTGCAGCAGCATTCTTCAAGAATGTTAAAACAAAGGGATGTCTTTCGTCTGCAATCGCGAGTGTGCTTATATCACTTATCGTATTTTTGTTTGACATGATCCTCTTTCCGGGGCAGATACAGGTTACATATTAGGAGTGTTTCTTAAATTATTAGACGACCAACTTGTTCCTTATAAAGTTTTATTTTTACAAATATTGTCTTACTATGGAGTGCAAAATCCGTGATTTTGCATAAAACATCACGGATGTTTTACTCCAAACCATCGTCTCTCATTACCAAGCCCCAGTTTGGTAAAGCCAGCTGTAAGCAGATGCTTCTATGCATTATTGCTTTACCAATTAAGGG
>JAGHCS010000250.1 GCA_021160355.1 Candidatus Cloacimonadota bacterium | reverse complement strand
GCGCATTACCCTATGCAAACGGACATCTCCATATCGGGCATGTTGCCGGAGCATATCTTCCGGCTGACATATTTGTCCGTCTTCAGAAACTTCTGGGCAATGATGTTATTTATATATGCGGCACAGATGAATTCGGCGCTCCCATTTCTATAAAAGCGGAAGCTGAAGGCAAAACCCCGCGGGAGATCGTCGATTATTATCACGACAGCATCACAAAGAGTTTTGAAGGGCTGGAGATTGATTTTGATAATTTCTCCGGTACAGCAAGACCCGATCATATAAAAATATCCCAGGAATTCTTCCTCAGTCTGTTTAAAAAAGGTTTTGTGATAGAAAAAACTACCCGGCAGCTTTATTGCGAACATGACAAACGCTTTCTTGCTGACCGATACATCGAGGGAACCTGTCCTCACTGCGGTGCGAAAGGTGCACGCGGCGATCAGTGCGATGCGTGTGGTAAGCTGATAGATGCTACAAAATTGATCGATCCAAAATGTAAAATTTGCGGAAATACACCAGTCATTAGAGAAACGACAAACTGGTATCTCGAATTGCCAAAATTTGAAAAACCGCTGCGAAAATGGCTGGAAACAAAAACCTACTGGAAAGAAAATGTACTCAATTTCATTCTAAGCTGGCTGAATGAAGGACTTATCGAACGCTCTATTACAAGGGATCTCGACTGGGGAATACCAGTACCTCTCGACGATGCAGAAGGGAAAGTTCTCTATGTGTGGTTCGATGCACCGATTGGTTACATTTCATCTACAGTGGAATGGGCAAAAAATCTCGGAACACCTGACCGCTGGAAAGATTACTGGCTTGATCCCTGCACAAAACTGATACATTTTATCGGCAAAGATAACATTCCTTTCCACACGATCATCTTTCCCTCCGTGCTTATGGAGCAGGAAGAGAATTTTGTACTTCCCTATGACGTACCGGCAAACGAATATCTCAACATCAAAGGGCAGAAATCATCCACCAGTAAAAATTACGCAATATGGGTAAAGGATGTCGTGAAATATTTCAATCCGGAATTTCTGCGTTACTACCTTGCTGCAATTGCCCCGGAAAATAAGGACAGTGACTTTACTTGGGAAGATTTCCAGGCAAAGGTCAATAACGAGCTTGCGAACATCCTCGGCAATCTTGCGAACCGGGTTTTTACCTTTGTAAATAAATATTTTGAAGGTAAGATCGAAAACCCGAAACAACTTTCCAAACTTTCCCAGACAACTCTTAATGATGCCCATGCTCTTGCGAACGAGGTCAAAGAATGCTATGAAAATTACCGGGTGCGTAAAACAGTAAAACTCATCATGGATATTGCACGTTCAGGTAATAAATATTTTGATGAAACTGCGCCGTGGAAAGCGGTTAAAGAACAAAAAGAAAAAGCTGCAGAAACACTTTATGTGTGCGCAGAACTGCTTCGTATCATCTCGATCATACTGTCTCCCGTGCTTCCAAAGAGCATGAGAGCTTTGAGAAAAATGATGAACATCAACCATCCACTCGAGTGGAGTGAAATTGATAACCCTATAGAAAAAACTGAACTTGGTGAGGTAGAACCTTTATTCAGAAAGATCACGGACAAAGAAGTGAGAACCCAGAATGAATTACTGGAGAAACAATCTGGGACTGCTCCAGTAATAGAGCATAAGCCCGAGATAGAGTATGAAGATTTTGCAAAAATTGAACTACGCGTTGTGAAAGTTATCGCCGCAGAAGAAATCCCAAAAGCAAAGAAACTTCTTAAACTGCAAGTAGATTGTGCAGGTGAGAAAAGACAGGTCGTTGCCGGCATATCCCAGTATTACAAGCCGGAAGATTTGATCGGGAAACAGATCGTGCTTCTCCTGAACCTGAAACCACGCAAATTAATGGGATTGGAATCAAACGGTATGATCCTCGCTGCAAATTCGGATAAAGGTGTCGTTCTTGTGGTGCCTGAAAAAGAAGTCCCCGAAGGAAGTGAAGTGCTGTGAGAACTCTCCTGATCCTCTTCATCTGCATTTTTACTCTTACTGCACTCAACTCAGCAGAGATTATAAACGATATGCTGTATGTCGATGTTGAGATAGTGCCGAATGCCAATACTATTGAACTTTCATCCTCCGGCACAATTATTATAACCGAGGAAGATTCTCCTTTTCAGCTTGAGTTCTCGAAAACCTCGCTCTCTATACAGATTCCGGATGGCATCGAGATCGTTCCTTTCTGGAGAATCGGCATCAAAAAATTTGCATCAGAGAAAGAAGCCAATGCTTTCATTCTGACATTTCCGGAATGTTATGTGCAGGAAATCCCCTTGATCTCATTTGACGGAAAACACTTTTCAATTGAGAAAGAATTTGCTGTATATTTAAACAACTCTTTTTCCTCATATGAAGAAGCTAAGTTGAATACAGAGATCGACTCCTGGATCGAAGAGGATTACGAATACTCATACTGCGACCTCTTGATCTATGATGTCGATAAACAGAAGGACTATTATCTTCGGGCACCGATCCGCATTGAAAGTTCAGCGCCTGTCATCGTGAATAATGTACCAAGATCAAATTTCTGGAATCCTTCGGAATATGTTACACGTGAGTATGAATCCGACCTGCGCGTTATTATCAATCAAATCGGTAAAATGAACCTGATTGCTCATTCGGATTTTGAGAACTATGTAGCAGGTGTCATACCCAATGAAATCGGCACTGACTCTCCAATGGAAGCAATGAAAGCACAGGCAATCGCAGCCCGTTCCGAAGCACTCTTCAAAGTATTGAACGGCGTGCATAAAGATGATGGTTTCGACCTCTGCGCAAGCGTTCACTGCCAGGTATTCTCTGGAATTACCGATATAAATCCGGTCACAGAAAGTGCAGTTGAGAACACGAGTGGCATGGTCGGAGTATATAAAGGCAATATCATCAATGCAGTATACTCCACGAGCTGCGGTGGTAAAACTGAAACAAGTGCAAACGCCTGGAACGGAAGAGAAGTACCGTATCTCACCAGCATCTATGACGGCAGTGGCTCAAATTCATGGGATCTAACGCAAAATTATTATGCTGAAAAGTGGATCAAAGATCCCCAGTTAGTCTTTTGCAATACTCAAGATGAAAAGGGCTGGATACGAAATACTTATACATGGGAAAGGAAATATACCCCTGATGGATTTCACCGCATGATGGAGAACAAGGCAAGTTTCGGTTCATATGTAGGTTATGAGGTTCTCGAACGAGGTGAATCCGGACGCATTATTAAAATGAAACTCAAGGGCTCTCAGGGTGATCTGGTACTCGACAATGAACTGGTCATTCGCCAGACACTCGGCGGTTTGCGCTCATCACTATTTTATATTGTAAAAGATTCCCAGTATATTAGAATAATCGGCAGGGGGAGTGGTCACGGCGTGGGCATGTGCCAGATCGGAGCTATTAATATGGCGAAGCAGAATTATACCTGCGAACAGATCTTAAAACATTATTTTAAGGGAATTGATTTGAAGAAGATCGAGTATACTGAAAGATAGTCTGAAAAATTTGACATCCTGTCTCATTTTTGGTACATTTGTCTCAAATTCGGAACGGTCATATGGAACTACATATAACAGAAAATCATCTTAAAATTTTAACCTTATTCACAAATGGATATTTACATGAATACTATATTCGTGAAGTTTACAATAAATTGAACTTGGGATTGCAAACAGCCCAAAGAATATTGGACGATCT
>JAGHCS010000129.1 GCA_021160355.1 Candidatus Cloacimonadota bacterium | reverse complement strand
AAATTATATTTACCGGAAAAGAATATTTAAAGCTCATCAAAAATAGTTAATTGATGTTTTTCTACTTTCTTTCTTTTTTCCCGCGAGTAATATCTATTTTTCGTTTTCTTCCAATAACTTTGGATAAGCTTATCGCATATTCTTCAAATTCATCAGTTAAATATTCATCACAGAAGTTATGAATCATTTCATCTAATTCTTTGATTCTATTTTCTTTCTCTTTCATTTTTGTAATCCTTCTTTAAACTTATATAGTAATAAAACTTTGCAAGTCTCATTTATGTCAATCTCAGCCCTTCGTTCGTTGCGATTCAAGTCCTGCATTCTCGGACTTGACTTCACAGGAGCGAAGCGAAGAAGGAGTTAAAAACGAGGACGATAATTTATAAAAAATGATGAAAATCAAAAAATAAAGGAAATAAAATAAAATTAATTAATATAATACTTGACATAATTAATATTACACTTAATTTATTCAACATCGAAAGCGAGGAAAAATGAATAATAGATTAAAGCAATGTCCCGTGTGCAATTCGACGTTGGAAATAAAAGAATATCATTGCACGAAATGTGACACGACGATCAGGGGAAATTTTGAGGTGGGTGATCTGGCTTCTCTTTCTGCTCCTCAGCAGGAATTTGTAAAAACCTTTATCTGCAATCAGGGAAACATCAAAGAAGTGGAAAAGGCACTTGGCATTTCATATCCAACAGTAAAAAACCGGCTGGCAGAAATCGTGAATGTGCTCTGCCCATTATTTAATAATGAGAAAAGTGAATTTTCTACATCGGTATTAGACGAAATTGATCGAGGGGAGATCTCGGTCGAAGATGCTATTAAAAAATTAAAAAAGAGGAGTTAACATGATAAAGAATTTTGTAGAAACAAAAACGATTAATACAAAAAGTGGTCTGCGATTGCTTTTAACATCGCATAATGTAGGTTTTAAGGTTCAGGGAACTGACAGTGAAGAAACATCAATCGATATTTCGCTGGAATTAAATGGAAATATTCCAGACGATCTCATGTTGGATGATATGCTTAAAGTCAATTACAAGGAAAAGGAAAATGAACTTACAATTGACTATAAAGAACCTGACCATATCCATTCTCAAAAAGCAAGGATCGAAATTATTGTACCGCACAATACAATGGTCTCCTCCAAACTTTCAAACGGAGGTATCAAACTCGATGACCTTGAAGGGGATCATAATCTGGAATCTCATAATGGTTCAATAACAATTTCTGATAATAAAGGTAATACCATCTGTACGACGCGTAATGGATCTCTTAAACTGGAAGGTTGCAAGGGTGATGTCGAAGCAAAAACAAGGAATGGAAGCGTTGCTATTCGTTCATGCATAGGGAGGATGGATATCGATGGTGAAAACGGATCATGCAAGATCAGCAAATGCGAAGGTGCACTCTCGATCGATCTGGAAAATGGACCGATCAGGATTATCGAAGGAGCTTTTAACCAGGCAGAGCTTAAGAATAATAACGGAAGTATATATTACGAGTTTCTTCCGGTGGATAAAGGAGCTTTCTCCTTTAAAAATAAAAATGGGAAAATTCTCCTTATTATTCCTGAGGAAATAGAATTTTCTGTGAAAGCAGAAAACCATCTGGGAAATATCAGGATCGGTCTAGATGGTGAATATGACAGGGAAAAAGATGATGACAGTCAAAGTATTGAGATGATAAAAGGATCCGGTAAAGTAAAAATTGATGTAAAAAATCAGCTCGGGAGTATTCAACTTATGAAAGAACCTCTTCAAAAAGACGTGCACATGGATTTCTCGAGTTTTGGTGATAATATTTCTGATATTTTTGACCAGATACCCTTTGAAGAAGGAATGGAGAAAGCAAAAGAGGCATTTAAGAAAGTTAAAAAGTCCTTCAAAAATATGAACTTTGATTTTTCAAATACTTTTGAAAATGCGATGGATACTCTTGAAAAGAACAAAGATAAGATCAAAGCAAAGATCGATGAAGAGATAAAGGATAAAAAACACGCAGATGAACTGAAAAAGAAATTCAAAGAAACAATGGAATCAGTTAAAGAAGCATTTTATAAGAAAGAAACAAGTAAGGGGTCCATGAGCGAAAGCAGGATGAAGATATTGGATATGCTGGAGAAGGGTACAATCACATCAGATGAAGCTGAAAGGCTTTTAAAAGCATTGGGAGAAGATGATGAATGAGAAAAAAAAGATAATTGATATGCTTGCAAACGGTAAAATCGATGCGAACCAGGCAGAAGAACTTCTCAGGGCAATTTCTTCAAAAAGAAAAAGTTCAAGAATGACTGAAAAGCGGAAATTTGTATTTGAAATTATGGAACAGGATTCGGAAAAGAAAATTGTGCATATTGAGTTGCCTGTTACGCTTTTACACGCAGGACTGAAGTTCATACCCAAAGAAGCTGTAATCAATGCTAAGATCGGGAGTTCTGCCTTTGATATTTCCTCAATTAACTGGGATGATATCCTTTCACAAGCGGCCGGCGGCGATGTTGGCGATCTGCTTTATATGGAAATAAACAATGATGATAAACATCCAATAATACTCCATATTTATATTAAATAAGTAGGAGCGATAGCAAGTAATTCAAATCAAAGTACATAATAAATTGACAGTATATTTCATATTTGCATCTTCTTTCTATGAGATTATTTTTTCATCATTGTCATATATTGGAGATCGCATGAAAAGTATTAAAATATTCTTATTCATTCTATTTGCATGTATGCTTGCTTCTTGTACGCGAGTGTATGTCCCCTATACTCTTCAGCTTCAGGAGGAATACAATCTTACCGACGAAGAAGTTAGGCAATTGCAGTTTTATATTTCTGATGAAGTAATGCTGGAACGTGAAATTGTTGATGTCGATAAAAGAGTTTCAAAAGAGCACAGACTCAAAAAGATCGAGGATAAGTTTGTTGATCAAATAGTATTCCGACCCTATACTCCGGGAGTTGCTTTAGAATTGATGCCAAATATGCTCAGTGTTGCTTTTGAAGAGCAGGGCTATCTCAAATTCAAATCGGAGGGTGAACCAGAGGAATATTTCTATTTCAAGAGTGATCGATATGGCGATACGATCAAAGAGAAAGTACTGAATTACTGTTCATGGTTCCAACTCATAGAAGATGAGATCTTCAGTAATGGGCTGGTAACATATAATGTGAATGAGTATTGGGTGTTCTTCCCGGAAACCCGCCCCCACCTTCTTGTTGATGAAGAGAGTCTGGAAAAGATCAAAGAACAGAGGAGAATTGTTAAGGGGATCAAACAGAAAAAATAATTCACTTAAGTTTCATATGAGGAAATGGATACAAAATACTCAATCCTCATTTCTCATTACAAATAAAATCGATAAGCTCAAATTTCAAAAGATTTTTTCTCAAAGGATTAAGGGCTATTTGTATTCTCTGATTACTCCGACTTTTTCTTTTCTATCTTGTCTTTTTTTT
>JAGHCS010000016.1 GCA_021160355.1 Candidatus Cloacimonadota bacterium | reverse complement strand
ATCCGGTAATATAAATATTATTTGACCTATCAATAACGATATCACTACCACTGTCGTTATCAAATCCACCTGCCTTTTGTATCCAAACCCAATTTCTATTTATATCTAACTTGGCCATATAAATATCAGTTTCTCCAGTACTTGTAAGAAAATATGGACCGAAAGCTGCCGTTCCCTGAAAATTTCCTGTTATATAAACATTCCCCCCATTATCTGTCGCGATTCCATTGCCAAAATCCCAATCAGTTCCACCCACATTTGTTGCCCATTGCCATACGGGTGATTGAGCATAGGCACATACTGCAATAAGCAGTAATCCTGACAAAACAATAATACATTTTACCGAAAATATTCGGAATTTCACTTCTTTTAACATCTTGTCCTCCTATTTTAACTCTTCTCAAATAGGTCGCTTTGCTTCCTAACTTGTTTGCCTATCGGCTCTATTCCAAAATGCTTATATGCTTTTTCTGTTACTTCTCTCCCGCGAAGGGTTCTTTTCAGAAATCCTTTTTGCAGCAAATAGGGTTCGTATATTTCCTCTATCGTGCCGGGATCTTCGCCGATTGCCATAGAAATTGTTTTCAACCCAACCGGTCCGCCCTGATAAAACTCGATGATCGTCTGAATGAGCTTCTTATCCATCTCATCCAAACCGAGTTCGTCAACTTCCAACATTTTAAGGGCAGCATCAGCAATCTCTTTAGTGATCACACCATCCGCTCTTATCTGTGCATAATCCCGAACACGTCGAAGAAGCCGGTTTGCAATTCTCGGAGTCCCGCGGGAACGACATGCAATTTCCTGAGCTCCATCCTTTTTTATTTCTACATCCAGCAATTTTGCAGAGCGCAGCACGATCTTAAAAATCTCTTCTGTTTCATAATAGTCCAGCCGGAGCACCAGCCCGAACCTGCTGCGTAGCGGTGAAGTGATCAAACCCGCACGCGTGGTCGAACCCACAAGTGTAAAGGGTTCGAGGTTCAAACGCAGTGTTCTCGCGCTCGGTCCCTGGTCGATGATGATCTCAAGATTGAAATCCTCGATCGCAGGATAAAGGTATTCTTCCACAATATGATTGAGCCGATGTATCTCATCAATAAAAAATACATCCTTTGCGCTTAGATTTGTCAGGATACCCGCCAGATCGGACGGTTTCTCTATCGCAGGACCGGATGTGGTTTTGAGCTCGGTCTTCAGTTCATTAGCAATAATAATGGAAAGCGTGGTTTTTCCCAGTCCCGGAGGACCGTAAAAAAGTATGTGGTCGATGGGCTCATTGCGTTGTTTGCACGCTTCGATCGTTATAGATAAAATTTCTTTTATTTTTTCCTGTCCGACAAAATCCTTCAGCGTTTTCGGGCGCAGTGTGGTATCATAAGTAACATCGTCATCCAATATTTCCGGATCGGTTATTCGTTCTTCCATACAAACCTCATTACATTTCTTTCAGCTCGAGTATCCTATCGCGGATCTCGGCAGCTTCTTCGAAGCGCAAATCCTTTGCCAGACGGTTCATCTCGCGTGTCAGCAGTTCGATCGCGTCTTCTTTGTTATTTATTGAAAGGTACTTTTCGAAATCAAGTTTTTTCTGTTCCTCTGCACCAAAACCTTTTTTCTGCTCCTTTTTGAACTCCGCAACAGAAGTGGATTTCATAATACTTTCTATGGTTTTGCTGATCGATTCGGGAGTGATATTGTGCTTCTTATTATACGCTTTCTGAATTTTCCTTCTGCGGTTTGTTTCGCTTATCGCATACTTCATTGCTTCTGAAACGTGATCTGCATAGAAAATGACTTTGCCGTCAATATGACGTGCTGCACGTCCGGCGGTTTGAATGAGGGAACGCTCAGAACGAAGGAAACCGGCTTTATCCGCATCGAGGATTGCAACAAGCGCCACCTCGGGCAGATCGAGTCCTTCCCGAAGTAGGTTCACGCCGATTAGCACATCGAACTCACCTAATCTCAAATCTCGGATTATTTCTGTTCTATCCAGCGTATGCACTCCGCTATGCAGATATTTTGCTCTCACCCCAATTTGTGATACATAATTCGTTAAGTCTTCTGCCATTTTTTTAGTCAGAGTTGTCACGAGCACGCGCTGCTTTTTCTCAACATGTTTCTGGATTTCCTCGAGGAGGTCGTCTACCTGGTATTCGGCTTTTTTAAGTTCGATTTCCGGATCGATCAAACCTGTGGGACGTACGATCTGTTCAACGATCACCCCTTCAGATCTATCTAGTTCATATTTTGCAGGAGTAGCAGACATGAACACGACCTGGTTCATCATACTCTCGAACTCATGAAATTTCAGAGGACGATTATCATATGCTGAGGGTAAACGAAATCCATTATCTACCAGCGCTTTCTTACGTGAAAAATCTCCGCCGAACATTGCATGCACCTGCGGAATTGTGGCATGGGATTCATCGATAATCATGAGGTAATCTTCGGGAAAGTAATCAAGCAGACATGCAGGTCGTTCGCCTTCTTTTCGTCTTGAGAGATGCCTAGAGTAATTTTCTATACCGGACACATATCCTACCTCACGCATCATTTCCAGATCAAAACTCGTGCGTTGTTGAATTCTTTGAGCTTCGATCCACATATTTTTTGATTTGAAATATTCCACTCGTTCAGTCATTTCCTTTTTAATATCTTCCAATGCTCGTTCCAGATGTTCCGGTGAAGTGATAAAATGTTTTGCAGGATACACGGCATATTCTTCGAGTTCTTCAAGTATTTCCCCTGTGAGAGGATTGATGCGATATAATTGAGTTATATTATTAAAATCAAACTCAACCCTGATAGAATTTTCGAGATATGCGGGATAGATTTCCACCACATCTCCTCGTACCCTGAAAGTACCTCTCTGGAACTCAAAATCATTGCGCGCATAATAAATATCCACCAGCTTATGAAGAAGCGAATCCCGTTCAATTTTCTGCCCAACTTTCAAGTCGATGAGCGATTCTCGATATTGCTCGGGAACTCCCAAGCCGTAAATGCACGACACACTCGCAACAATAATAACATCACTTCGCTCCATTAAAGACATGGTAGCACGTAAACGAAGCTTATCTATTTGCTCGTTGATATCCGCATCTTTTTCAATATAGGTATCACTCACCGGCAGGTAAGCTTCCGGCTGGTAGTAATCATAGTAACTCACAAAATATTCAACAGCATTATTCGGAAATAGCTGCTTCATCTCCCCAAAAAGCTGCGCTGCAAGGGTTTTATTATGTGAAATAATGAGTACTGGTTTTCCTGTATTTTTGATAACATTGGCAATCGTAAATGTCTTTCCCGAACCGGTTACACCGAGAAGAGTCTGGAAAGGAACGTTCTTT
>JAGHCS010000014.1 GCA_021160355.1 Candidatus Cloacimonadota bacterium | reverse complement strand
AAACACATGAAAACTATCTTTATAAAAGTAATGAGATCTCAATTGGTAACATGAAGTTGAAAGATGTTGGAGTTATTTTTGCAGAATTTCCTTTTAATAACAGTGCACTTCTTGGCAAGGATTTTCTCGAGCAGTTTGTGACCACACTAGATTTTCCGAATAGGAAAGTACTCCTTACAGAGGTTGAGGAATCACCCAAAGATATTCTTTTCACAACAGGTATAAATGTACGAAAATTGGATGACGGCACCTTTAAGATAATTGGACTTTGGGAAGATTCACCTGCTGATAAAGCAGGCATAGAGCTTGATGACATTATCATTGAGGTAAATAGTACGACTGCTAATGAGATTGAAACTGGTGCGCTGTATCTCATGAGATTCGATACAAATGTAAAAGAGATGAAATTTAAAATCAAAAAAGCAGGTAGTGAAGAAGTCCAAGAAGTAGTCTTAGAGAAGGAATATTTGATAGAATAGGTTTAAAGATTAGAAAGTTAGAAGGTTTGCAGGTAGGGGCTGAACATGTTCAGCCCTTTTAATCTTGAATGCGTTTTAATGAGGTCATTTTGAACAATAAAACTTTGCGGAACTTTAGAACTTTCGCAAAGGTAGATATTTTCTATTTGACAATTTGCAATCTTTTTGATTTTTTGTCTTTAAAAAGGATACATTTCAATGAAAAAACATCCTGCTATTAAAGTGGTTTTCATTATCATGATTGTTATCATTATTGTTGCTATCGCAATATTATCAATAAATTTTTATCCAAAGACCAATAAAAACCTTACACAAAATACAGCTATCATGATAGACAGAGTCAAGACATCACTGGTTCCTTTGGTAAAAAGGTATCCGGCTCGATATGACCTGCTCGCAGAAGTTGCAGAAAAAGGATTTAACAATACCCAGAATTATGCATTACCAAATTTTTTAGGTCAGGATTATTTCAAAGGATACTCTGATATGAACACCTATAAATCACTCACATTTCCACGGGACCACAAAGCCCAACTGGATTTTCAATTTGGATGGTATTTCTGGTCAGGAAATTTTCTGGATGAAAACAATAACGTGGTTGATCTAGTCGTCGTGTTTTTCAGACGAGCGTTATATCCGCCACCAATTGCGTCAGAATTAGGCATATCAGACATTGAAAACCAGCTTGTTCAAACTGTTGTTGCGGTAAATTATGCTGATAAAAACCTGCACGTCACAGGAAGCAATCCTATTGTTTCCGGAACAAGCGGGAAAATTGTATACGAAATCGAACCTTTCTTAGCACGTGTAGGGGAGAACAGTGCGCAAAGCATGCAAAAAGATAAAATGTTCCCGATGAAAATTGTCATTGATGACCCCGAGAAAGAATTGAAAATTTACCTCAACCTCACAGAAAGTAAACCTATTTTACTTCAGGGAGATGAAGGCAAGGTGCCTTCTATTTTCGGCTTGGGAACCTGGTATTATTCTTATCCTAATATAAAAACGACCGGTTCGGTCACTTATCAGGGAGAAACTATCAACCTTAAAGGCAAGATGTGGATGGATCACCAATGGATGTCCGGCATCTCACCAACCGGTTATCCCAAAAACCTTGCTGTACAAGCCCTTGCCACTATCATCAGCGGTTTTAATAGAAAAACTCCGAAGTCATTTGGTTGGGATTGGTCGGATGTGCAATTTGATGATAATACGGAAATTACCTTTGCCAGTGCCCATTCGGATAGAACAGAGGAATTGCAGAACATGGGAGAAAATCCTCCAGCAGATGTCACTCGTGTAGTTTCCGGAAAATATATTGATGAGAATGGAAACAGCGAAGTGATAACCGGATCGGTCACGATCAATAACTGGATGCGCAGCCCAAGATCTCATGCCTGGTATCCCAACGGCTGGGAAGTGAAAATTCCTGACAAAAACCTGGAATTTACCATGACATCGACAGTTGACGACCAGTTTATATATTCTGTTTCGAGTGAAATTCGTGAGGGTGGCACTATCGTCAAGGGCACTAAAGACGGAAAAGAAATTTCCGGTTATGGGTTTGGTGAAGGTGTTAATTATTCCGGCCTTGAGTTTCCTTTGAAGGCAAATATGGCTCTGCTTGGAATACAAGATAATGCAGAAAACCGCATGCTGCTCCAGGCAAGTCCTCCGTCCGCTTGGTTGGTGATCCAAAGCATAATAGTCTTGGTTGCATTTCTCACTTTGTTTATTTCTATTATTCTTATTATAATTATTCTGATAAAGAAGAGACATATTCAAAAAGTATAAATTAGTTTATTATGAGTTCATAAGTTTAAGAATTATGGCAGAAAAAAATTGGACTATAAGAAATATATGCAAAAGTGCCGGGAATGAATCTTGCATTAGGTGTAGGGCGTCTTTTACATCGCAGGAAAGAAAACGTTATAATGTGATTAAAATAGATAAAACGTAAGAAGGAGTATTAATGAATAACGTACTTCTCCTCATAATTGTTTTCGTATTATGTATGATACTGGTATTTATTTTCTACTATTTTTTATTCAGAAAGAAAAGCAAACTGGGGATAAATCCAAAACGGATAATATGTCCGAATTGTAAAAAACCATTACCTTTTGTCCGAGTTCCTAAAAATATGCGTCAGGCATTGTGGGGCGGGAGCACGTGTCCACACTGTGGAACAGAGGTGGATAAATTGGGGAGGGAGATAAAGAAATCTTAAATTCAAAGAATAAATAGAACCACACGTCTTCATTACATTTCGCCGTTGCAAGCAGAGAATACAGAGTGCATTAAGGAAAGATTAGACCTGCTAATTTATTTTTTTCCAAATCCCTTTTTATCAGGGCGTAATTAAATGAAGCCCCCTATGGGAACGCATTAGAATCTAATTATTAGTTGTTTTAAACGTTACCAAACCGGGGTTTGGGAACGAGATCCTGATTCTACTTCTTTCCCTTTTTCACATCCTCTACAATTTTCATTGCTTCGTCTTTATCAGCTTTGTTTATCACCACACCAACACCCTCTGTGAGCTGGAGCTGGGGCATCATGCCGTCGCAATCATCGGAAATAATGTAGCATTCGATTCCCGCACTTTTCAGCAATCCTTCCAGCAATTCTGCTTCGATCATATCATCAAAAACTTCCAATACCATTTCGCCTTCGTTTATCATGGTAACTCCATATATTATTTTTTATTAATTATTCAAATCATCCAGCCATGTAGCAGCAGAATTAAGTTTTCTGGAAAAAATCCGTCCAGCATTTCGTTCATCTTTTGCCTGGTGGAATTTAAAAATCATCTCATCACCCTTTATGCCGATTATCTCGATCTTTCCTTTTTTGTGAGACATGACAAAGCGAAACCTTTTACTGTGTCCATCCAGTTGTGCTTTTGCTTTCTCGACAATTGGATAGCCGACAGAGAGCGGTATCTGGAAATGCTTCTTCACACGTTTAACGGGTCTGCACTGGAAAAGATAGTAGGGATTAATCCCGATAGAGACGAGGTTTCTCATCAGCTCTGCAAGCACATCCGGGTTGTCATTAACACGGCGCAGGAACACTGTTTGATTGTTGATAACTACTCCCGCTCCTATAAGCAGTTTCACCGCTTCTTTCAACTCGTCAGTGATCTCACGCGGATGATCTATCTGCGTCACAAAATATATTTGCTTCCTTTCGTGGTTATATGTATCAAGCAGGGAAATGAGTGCATCATCTTGAATAATACGTTTCGGATAATACACGGGAACTTTGGTGCCGAAGCGGATAAAATCAAGGTGTGGGATAGGAGCAAGAAGCTCGAGAAATCGTGTGACTACTCTTGTAGAAAGCATCAAAGGATCTCCACCGCTGATGAGTACATTGTTGATCTCTTCATGTGCTTGTATATAGTTCACTGCATGACTAAAATTTTTAATTATTTCTTCGGAATCAAGTCCTACAAGTCGTTTGCGGAAACAAAATCTGCAATATGAAGCACACCTGTTTGTGGAAAGCACCAACGCTGTTTTACTGTATTTATGCTGCAAGCCGGAAAGCTTTGTATTGTATAATTCACCACTCGTATCGTAAGAACCGGAAATATCCAACTCCCGGGAAGAAGGAACAACCATTTTCCTTAGAGGGTCATCCGAGTCCGAAAAGTCGATCAGAGACAGATAGAATTTCGAGATACACATTGGGTGTCTCAGGACGACTTTCCGGAGTTGTATCTCCTCCTTGGGTTCAAGAGAAATGTATTGTTTCAACTCGCCCACGGATTTGATAAAATCTTTTTCTCTTTTCCAATAGGTCATTTGTCTATTCGTGAAGTTCCAATTTTTTTTGAATTAACTTATTTTGTATATGTAACAGCGGTTTGAGGGCTGTCAATATTTTTTATTGAAGCAGTTTTTTTATTTCAGGTAAAATATCTTTTATTCTGAGTCCTGCAAACGTGTGTGTAATGTGAGTTCTGTTTTTAGAGGTCTCACAATGATGCCTTCGTTCATGAGGAACAAGAATGCTGAATGTGCGCAGTGGAGTATATCGCATTAAGTGTAGCAAAGTGGAATTTGGTGAGATGAAGAGTTCGCAGGATTTGAGCACTTCGAGTGCCTGCTCATGGCTTACAATAAGTTGAAAATCCGGTTTAGCGCACTTATTAAATACAAGTTTATCATAATAGCGTGCATCCCAATCCAGGAGAACGACATCGTATTTATAACTTTTTTGAAGCGCATTTACCAATGAATAGATGTGTTTCCTCAGTAAGCGTGTGCCATGGATTCCAGGAGAAATATCAACATAGATAATGCCTTTTTCCGACGATTTGGTGTCTCTTGTTGCCTGGAAATTATAATTGCGAATATATACATCCCACTTTTCCGATGTGCCAGTGATCTGTAATGCGAAAGAAAAAAACTGGTAATAGTAAGATTGCAGTTCATTCACGGAAACTATGCAATTCAGGACTTTTATATCGCTGAAGGAACTCATGCCTGCGATGACTGCATTATGTGTTTTCTTCAAAAAAGAATTTACATCTTTCTGGATTTGTTTAGTGAGAAATATAATGAGTTCGAGTGATTCAACATCCTGAGCTGCTCCTAGTTCTGAAAATTCGATAAAGGAGAAATCTCTATCGGGATAAAGCTTGTTAACGAAAGAAATCCATTCTTTCTTATGAAGCACAATGAGAGTGTTTTTATAGGATTGAAGCAGAATACCGAGCCCCCAGAGAGATTCCAGAAATTCGACGAAATCAGCAGAGCATACGATCATTACAGAGGAGGGGTGAGCTATTTTCTGGCTGAAATTATGAGCCGGTTTTTCTTTCATCGAATTTTTGTGAGAGAGGATTGACATGCTATTTCTCACCTTTCTTTTTTCGTGTTTTCTTAGCGAAGGGTAGAGATATGAAGAAGGTCGAACCTTCTCCCTTTACGCTTTTTACCCACATTTTTCCACCATAGTGCCCGACAATGGTCTTTGTAATAGGAAGCCCGAGTCCAAGTCCTGAGGATTTGAATTCTGTTACGCCGGAATGATGCGCCTTAATGTCTGCAACTTCATAGAATTCACGGAATATATTATCCAATTCATAGGATGGGATGCCAATGCCGGTGTCCTTTATATAGATGATAAGAGATTCTTTATCGTCTGATTCTTCTTTACGAAATCTGGATTTACGCGCTCCAATTGTTATTTCACCGTAATCATCGGTGAATTTTATTGCATTAAGCACAAGATTTTTTATGCCGTTGATAAGGGTGATGCGCTCTCCGCTTATCGGTTTTAGCCCCTGTGCAATTTTCAGTATAAGTTTTTGCTTTCGGGTTTCTGCGAGAGCAAGAGTTTCCTCATACACGATTTTGAGAATATCTCCAGGATCGATAAGCTCTTTTTCAAACTGAATTCCTCTTGTTTCCAGGGCATTCATTTGCAGGATGTTATTAATTGCATGAAGAAGTCTATCGACATTTCTTTCCATAATATTCATTGTATTTTGACGAACATTTTCAGGGGTTTCAGGATCCCTCAGTATCGAGATGTAACTCTTAAGCGTCTGAATAGGAGTATTAAATTCATGAGAGGAAATATTGATGAACTGTGCGCGTTCCTGGTCTATCTTAAGCAGCTCCTGATTTGCAATGCTGAGTTTTTCGAAATCAATTGAGTTTTTGATAGCTGTCTCTGCCATAAGAATGAATATTTCTAGTAGCTTCTCATTAAATCGAATAACCTTGTTCATACTTGTCAGGTTATCAAGATAGAGGAATCCGAATATTTCATTATGCATATTAAGAGGTGAGCAATACACAGACCTAAGGTTGTTCCTTTGTATGCTTTCAGAATCCGAGAACCGCTGGTCTTCAACTGCATCAAAAGTGTTCATGGCAACCTTTGATTCATAAGCATCCTTCAATACTGTTTTGCTGATCTTAAGATTGTCTTTATCGATCTTCTCACCAGTGCTGAGAAGTGCGACATCGAAAACGAAATTCTTGTTTTCATCCAGGTTTATAAAGAAACCCCGTTCCGCTCCGGAAAGCCTGATAGCATTGAGGGTGATCTGTTTTTTCAGCTCATCCAGGTTCATGATCTGCAGAATGTCTCTGCTAATTGTGATGAGGTTTGAAAGCTGTTCGCGCTGCTCGAGAACTTCTTCATATTCCCCGATCTTTTTCAAAATAATAGTAAGATAGAAACCGGATAGTTTGATAATCAACTTCTCTGATTTTGTAAACGGATATTCACCCCAGTCTGACAGAATGACGATGCCCTCCAGGTCATTTTTTAGCTTCAACGGCACAAGGCAGAAATGCTGTCCCTTCACCGTATAGTATTGGCATTCCAGCTCAGTACGCAGCTTTTCAAAATAGCTCTGATGTATGCTGGTGAGTTCGGTTTTGGCAAGCTGATTATTTATCCAGAATTCACCTTCGGAATCTTTGTTTTTATAGAGTATAATGCCGAATTTATCTATTCCTACAACATCAAGAATATATTTTTTTAGATAAAATCTAATTTGATGAACACTCGAGAGATGCAACAGATCAAAAAAGTAATGCTGCAATTTCGCGGGGGAAACACTAATACGGGCTTCAATGATCTGCCGTAATGCAGAACTGGAATGCAGGGCATCATAGTGGAATATTGTCTTTATTATCTGCTGATCATCCTCGGCTAAGCCGCGCAACACAACATCGAGTTTGCGGTTATAATTACGCCTGAATTTATATTCCAAATTTTTAAGATGCAGCGTTCTATATATAAGTGTGATAAGGATTAAGCTTTCGCATTGGAGATTCCAGTCCTTCATTTTTTTTGCAATTGTTTCTGCTTTAAGAAGTTTGCGAATAACTGTGCGAAGGTTCATATCAGCTTTTCTGAGCAATATTTTTACCTCGAGGACTCGGGCATAGTTATCCCATCGTAAAAATTCATTTTTGACAGCCATTGCATGCGCCTGTTCGCAATGAATTTCTGCTTGTTTGTACTCCTTTGCGATATAGTAAGTGTCTGCAATATTAAGGTAGGACATAGTCAGCGCATATTCATTCTGATTTTTCTTGGCCAGTGTTCCTGCTTTTTTGAAATTAGATATAGCGAGCGAATACTTTTTTTCACCTCGTGCCGCCCATCCATGAAGCTGATACATGAATTCCTTTTCAAGAGAAGTGTCGATCTTCTCTTTTTTAATTTGTCTAATGATGGAATTCAGTTCGTTATAATTTCTTGAAATTACAAGCCAAAAGCAGTAATTTTTCAGATAAGAATTAATGTTGCCAATTGAATTTCTTTT
>JAGHCS010000149.1 GCA_021160355.1 Candidatus Cloacimonadota bacterium | reverse complement strand
TTATTCATCTGATTTTACCTTCGATTATGACGACTTACCGATATATCCTATCGTGAATTGCGAATTCTCAAAAGTTTTGCAGTTACCAATTCATCCGATAAGTATTGGGCGTCTCAGACGATCTCATTTCACTGATGAAGAAATGATAAATTATTATTTAAGATTAATTGAAAGAAAAAGGAATTATAATCAACCGGTGATTCTTTACCATCATCCTCATCATCAGAGATGGAAGGTGCTAGAAGAGGTATTCAGCTACGTAAATCAGCTTGATTTTTGGAAACCTACTTTTCAGGAGTATTTCAAATGGTGGAATGAAAAATTGTCGAGTAGCATAAGCGTTGATCTTAAAGATAACGTTATGAATATTAATTGTGAAAACGAACGAATATTCGTCAGGATATATGGTGAAGGCGATCAATATTCATTGATAAAACCAGCAGAAAATATAAATTTGAATGATGTTCAATGGGAGAAAAAGAAACATTTACCCATTCCGGCGGATATTGCCCGAATCAGAAAAAAACACTGGCGAGATGTTCTTTATAATCATGAAACCAGGAAAGCAAAACGTAGAGTGATAAAATGAAAATTTATTTAGCAAGCTACCAAACGTTGATGATAAATCGGGGTGGTCCCACTTATAAGATATTGTGTTTGAAAGATACCCTTGAGAAATTAGGTATCGATGTCTGTTTGTTCAATATGTGGGACTATGATCTGAAATTTACGGATGATGATCTTGTGCATATTTTCAATGCTAATATCCACACATATCCAATGGCTAATAATCTCAAATTATACGGTGCGAAGTATGTAGTAAATCCGATATTCTACAGCAACCATTCTGCTCAGAAAATACATTTATATAGAATGCTCGAAGCACCTTTCAAGAAGATATTCAAAAGAACTTACTCCGATTATTTCTTCACAAAATATGTCTGTGATAATGCCAAAATGGTTCTGCCGAACACCCGTGATGAAGGAAATCTTTTGTGTGGTGCACTTGGTGTGGAAAGAGAAAAAATACAAATAATACATAATGGGGTCGAGGAACGTTTTGCACATGCCGATCCTTCCATTTTTGAGAAGAAATACGGACTCAAGGATTTTATTTTATATGTAGGACATCTCGGCGCGGTGAGGAAAAATGGTCCTAAAATTATCGAAGCGTTACAGAGGATCGATCATCCTTCTGTGATCATTGCCGATGTGTTGAAAAACGAAGAAGGCGATCTTTGCAGGGAGATGCTATCTCATTCTAAGAACATTCTCCACATCGACTGGCTCAAGCATGATGATCCAATGTTTGCATCCGCATATGCTGCATGTCATACATTCATTTTGCCAACCCGTTATGAAACACCCGGAAGAGCCGCATTGGAAGCAGGACTCGCAGGAGCAAATGTTGTTATCACACCTTATGGGGGCACAAGAGAATACTTCGAGCAATATGCAGAATATGCCGAGCCCTCTTCCGTACATTCGATCGTAGAAGTAACGGAGAAATCCCTGGAAAAGAAGAAAGATTCTGTTCTGAAGGATCATATTTTAAAAAATTTCCTTTGGGATAAAATCGCCAGGCAGACCCTTCAAATGTATAAACGAGTTCTTGCCCAATGAAGGAATATGTAGAAAAAATACTGCACTATACAGCAGGAAATCTGTTGCAGAAAATAATTCTGTTAGTGCTTCTGCCGGTATTTACGCACTTTCTTGCCCCTCAAGAATATGCAGTTTATACAAATATAGTTGTATTTATATCTTTTGCCAGTTTACTGTACTTTCTCGGATTTCAACAGGCACTCTTTTCATATTTCTATCAAGAGAAAACTCCTGAATACCATTTCACATTGATCAGTTCAATATTTATCGTCATCATTGCCTTTGGTATTGTCCTTTCAATTCTTATCATTGGATTCCGAGTTGAACTTTCACAAATCATTCTTCGCACGAAGGATTTTGCACATATTATGCTATGGGTGAGTGTTATTTTATTTTTTGATGTAATTTATGGAATGGTTCTGAGCATTCTTAATATGATGGAATTGTCAAAACAATATATACTTGTGGGTAATTTCAAACATGTTTTGTTTTTTGTTTTATTGGTTGTTGCGGCGATTGCATCAAAATTTTCTTTGGATACAATTTTTATTTTGATGACAATTTCGTACGGACTCGCAGCACTCGTCGCGGTTGGAGTATTGGGTTCCATAATGCAAAGATTTGCTCAGCAAATAGAAGATAAGAAAATATTTTCGTTTCAGCTTGTGAAGAAACTGCTCGCTTTCGGACTCATAATGATACCGGGTACATTTGCAATGCTCATCCTGAAAGTATCAGACCGATATATGCTGACATATCTTTCTACGCGTTCCTTATACGATGTAGGAATTTATGCAATTGGGTATCGGGTCGGAATGATTATAACTTTTCTAAACTCGATTGTGAGTCTCGTGTATTTTCCTTATGCAATGAGAGTTGCTGATGTTTCACATGCAAAGGAATCCTTCAAAAAGGTATTCAACGCGTATGTTATATTCGGAGGAATACTTGGATTTTTTGTGATACTATTCTCACCGGAAATATTTAGAATTTTCATCAACAATTCCTATCATGAAGCGGTCAAGATCGTATTTTTTGGAGTGATCTCAAACTATTTATATGGAATTTTCAACATTATCAATCTGAGCTTTTATGTGAAAAAGAGAGCGGGCAATATTGCACTTGCGGTTGGACTGGGAGCGATTCTCAATATTGTATTGAATTTTATATTAATCCCGAGATATGGAATTTATGGAGCAGGCGTCGCTTCGATACTTGCTTTTGGGCTCATTGTGGTTTTCAATTTCATCATCGCAGAAAAAACGTATCCAGTTGGATATAATTCTCTCTCCGTAATCATTCCATTTATTATTCTTGCTCTGATCGGAGTAGTTCCATTTTTTGTTCATTACGAACTATACCAGACTTTTGTAAAAATAGCTCTCTTATGTATTGTGAGTTTTTTCGCCTATAAGTATTTTAAAAGAACTGGAAAATTATCTCATCTACTCCATAAGTCAGAATCTATATAATGAAAAATCTCCTTTTTATCTCCTACTTTTTCTCACCGCTGGGGGGTCCGGGTGTACAACGCTCAGTAAAATTCTGCAAATACCTTCCTGAATATGGCTGGAATACAATTGTGTTGACCGTGAAAGATATTTCTTACATTGCTTATGATGACACTCTTAAGTCGGACGTTTCTTCATTAAAGATCCATCGTACAGGCTCTTGTGACATTATGCGCATGCTCCATAAAATTGAGAAGTATAAATTCTCAGGTTCTGATCAATCAATATACACAAAAACACCTAGTCAAAAAAAGCAATTTTTCCGTAATATATTTCCTATTGATTCAAAAATCGGATGGATTCCCTTTGCGATTCATGAGGGAAAGAAAATATGCAGAACTCATTCAATAGATGCAATTTACTGTTCTATCGGACCATTTTCTTCAGCAGTAGTTGGATATAAATTATCAAATATATTTCACATTCCCCTTATTTTAGATTATAGAGATCTTTTCAGGGGTAAACCGGATGAAAGCTACTTCTCCTCCTGGCATGAAAGGTTTGCATACAAATGGGAGAAAAAGGTGCTCGATCGCGCGAGCGCTGTCATTATTAACACTTATCGTGCAAAAAAGCGAATCAAAACCTTATTTCCTGATATTGAAAAACAGAAATTCTCAGTTATATATAATGGCTATGATGAGGAAGATTACAAAAATAGCATTCTCAACCAATCACAGGACATAGTTTTTACTTACACGGGCGGGTTTTATGGTGAGCGGACACCAAAATATTTTCTTCAAGCTTTAGCGGAACTGGAGAATACCCGGCAACTTCCAGACAATGTAAAATTTCAATTTGTTGGAAATCTGTCTGAACATATTAACAGATTGTTTCTTAATACCGAGATTTTGAAGCATATAATACTGACCCCACAGGTTTCTCACATGAAATCAATTCGTTGTCTGCTTGAGAGTACTTATCTAATGCTTTTTATCGCAAAGCGTGATAGCGAGATAGTTGTTCCTGCGAAACTTTTTGAGTATCTTGCTGCCCGAAAACCAATTTTAGCGATGATCCCTAAACATGGTGAAGCAGCACATATAATTGAAAAGTACTCTGCTGGTTTGATGTGTGAACCAGATGATGTTCAAAAAATCAAAGACAATATTATTGAAATGATAAAATACAAGCAGCTTGGTATAATTAAAGATATCTTCCCAATTATGGAAAATGATTATTCCCACTTTGAACGCAGAAATTTGACTAAAAATCTTGTGGATGTTCTGAATCAATTTATATGAGAAAAATTAGAATCTGTCACGTCCAATTGCTACCGCTACTTTCAGGCGTTCAGAATATGATGATCAATCTCCTCGATCATCTCGTTAGAAATGAATATGATATTACTGTCATTTCTGCTACTAACGGACCAATGATTGAGAAGTTGCATGAGATGGGTATCCGGCATGTTGCAATACCGAACCTTATTCAGAAAATTAACGTATATGATATTCGAATATTTGTTCAATTTTATAAATTTTTCAGAAAAGAGCGGTTCGATATTGTGCATACTCATTCCTCAAAAACTGGTTTTATAGGTCGAATTGCTGCAAAATTAGCTGGTGTCAAGATCATTATTCATACAATACATGGCTTTCCTTTTCATCCTTATCAATCAAAACCTGTACGATTGTTTTATCAAAATCTTGAAAGGATTGCAGGTATTTTCTGCGATACAGCGGTATCTGTTAATTCCTTCGAGCGAGAATTAGCAATACGAAAATATCTTATCAAAAAGAAAAAAATAGTAACGATCTACAATGGAATTCGGGGCTTGGTATCACACAATCCAATTAAGCGCATGGAATTAGGAATTGATGATAACAATATTATTGTGGGATCAGTAAGCAGATTCTCTGAACAAAAAAATATTCTCAATCTTATTAAAGTTGCTATTGATATTGTTAAAAACGAGCAGAATATAACATTTATATTCATCGGAGATGGAGAATATTTCAATCAAGCCCTGCAACTTGTTCGAGAAGCAGGGGTAGAAGCCAATATCCGCTTAATAGGCTGGAAATCAAATGTCGAAGACTGGTATGATCTTTTTGATATAGTTGTTCTTTACTCAAAATGGGAAGGACTTTCTTTGACTATTCTTGAAGCGATGAGCATGAAAAAACCTCTTATTGCGTCAGATATAAAAGGGAATAATGAACTGATAATTGATGGACAAAACGGCTATCTTATTAAAATTGATGACCATAAAGATTTGACAAAAAAAATTCATACCTTATCAAAAGACACGCTTACGCAAAATAAATTCGGAGCAGAGAGTTATAAGATATTTTTAGAAAACTATACGCTTGATAGGTTTGCGGGATCTTATAAAGTACTATATCAAAAATTAATAAAGAAGAAATTATGATAAATATCTATATCGCTATAGGATCAATGATACTCGTATATCTTTTGGTGCCAGCAAACATCTGGCTCTCAAAAAAATGCGGTAATGTTGATCAACCAAGGGATAGAAGTATCCATAAATTGAGTACTCCAAGAAGCGGGGGAATAGCAATATTTCTCGCAGTTGTAATCACACAACTTATCCTGGTCGTACTTAAGTTTCAGGAAGCAAACAATCTTTTTTATGGTTTGCTGATAGGCGGTTTTCTCATTGTCCTTCTCGGACTTATCGATGATATTTATGATCTCCCCGCATGGATAAAAGTACTTGTTGAGATCGGCATAGCTCTTCTTATGATATCTTTCAATTTTAAGATCGATCTGCTTACTAATCCTTTTGGCAATCCAATTCAGACCGGTATTTTTTCCTATCCTTTAACGATTTGCTGGTTTCTTCTTGTAATTAATGCGATAAACTTAATTGACGGTCTTGACGGGCTTGCAGCCGGGATTATAGCAATTGTGTCTCTCATTTTGGGTATTGCCAGCTGGAGCACTGGTAATTATTTTACTACCCTCTTCAATTTTTCAATTTTGGGAAGCTGCATTGGATTTTTAAGATTCAATTTTCATCCTGCAAGAATATTTCTTGGAGATGCGGGTAGTCTATTTTTGGGTTTTTGCATTGCAGCACTCTCGATTGCAGGGAATGCTCAATACAAAGGTGCTACAGCTCTTACTATGCTTGTTCCGATAATTGTACTTTCAGTTCCACTCCTTGATACGGTGTTTACTATATTCAGACGGATCAAATCTACCAAGCACATTTTCCGAGCGGATAAAAACCATCTTCATCATAAACTGCTTGATATTGGCTTGAGTTATAAGACAGTTGTTTTGATTGGATATTTTATCACACTACTTTTTGGACTTATTTCTCTTGGCTTTCTATTAGTTGACAGAAAAATCCTCCTCAGTCTGTTACTTGGTATGGGTATTTTAATATTTATAATATTCTATAATATAATAAAAAGTGAGTTCATGAAAAAATGAAAAAAACAACCTTAATCCTCGGTTTGTTATGTTTGATTTCTTCTTCCGCTTTTGCTTACGTAGCGGAGGACATTTCATTTGCCAATTGGAAAGTTTTTACTAATACAACGTACATACACCAGCTAATCTGTAGCGGAGATTCTGTGGTTTCAGCTTCTTGGGGAGGTGTGAGCATTTATGATAGTCAGCACGGCACATTTACACCAATTACGAAAGGTGATGGTCTTGCAAAAAACGAATTGTGGTCCGTACATTATATTCCTGCGATCAATGAATACTGGTTTGGAACGTATACGCAAGGTATCTCACGTTATCAAGATGGGCAATTGCTCAAGCCATATCAGTCAAATCAGGGAATTGATGGCTATTTTATCTATGATATTGATGATAATGGTGAATATATCTTTGTTGCATCGGAAAATGGTCTCTCTATGTTTGAGATCGTACTAGGGGGAAGTCCGATATTCAAGAAAAACTTTATTGCCCCACGATGGCTATCCAATAATCGGGTGAATAGCGTTACTATCGACAATAATAATCGTATTTGGGTTGCAACAGATGCGGGAATTGATTACACGAAAATTGTGTATGATGAGATGATATTGAGTGGAAACTGGCATCATATCAATACATCTTCAGTCGGATATCCTCTTGCCAGCGATAAGATAAAAACAATATATTATCAAAATTCAAGATTATATTTTGGAACTGAAAACGGTTTTGCCTATATCAAAGATATCAATGCAAAGACATTTGAATATGAAGTTTTCAACGTGGGTCTTCCAAGCAATTATATCCAGGATATACAACCTGTTTCAGATTCATTATTTCTCGTTGCTTTTGGTCGGTTCGATGATGATGAGCAAGCAATTCTCAATGCAGCAGGAGTGAGTCAGTATTCATATAATGGAACTCAGTGGGTAGAACAACACTGGGATGAAAACAATGATTTTGTCAATCAAGTTTCTGATATAACTCTCGATAATGAGCAAACAGCATGGGTTTCAACATGGGGAGATGATCTTTATAGAAAGGCGCTTCAGGATACTGCATGGCAGAGTGTTAAACGGAATTGTATAGGATTTAATTTTGCTTCTTATGTATTTATTGATTTCGAGCAGAGATTATGGGTAGCGAGCGGTATTATTGGATCTGGTGCACGTCAGGGTGTAAAGGGCATTTCTGTATTTTCTGATAATTTATGGACAACTTATAATCATGATAACAGTAAACTCGTTGGTGACAAATCATTTCGTATCACACAAGATCTTGACCATAGGATCTGGGTAAGTGACTGGAACAAAGGAATTACCCGTATTACTGATTACGATGAAACGACTGAACTCTGGCAAACCATCACAAATAGTCCAAACTGTGACGTTCCTGGTATTTTACAGGAGAATACTACTTCTTTCGTGCAAAACGATGAATACGGTTATATGTGGATAGGAGATTATAATACGGATATTAAAATTGTTGTGAACGATGATAGCGTCTATAGCTTTGAGGCATTTATCCCTTCTTCACATCCAGCGGATCCACCTAAACAGGATCCGATCTCAATTCTTTTCCTACCTGATGATCAGGTGTGGTTTGGAGCTTATTACAGTGGAATGCGATATTGGAACCGAACCGGCTTTCCTGAAATTCAAGATATTTATCTGCCGGAAGGCAATCCATCTTTTTCAGGACCCATTCTTAATATCGCGTATCAGGACAGTGATGAAGGTCGTTACCTTTGGGCATGCGGAGTTGATGGATTATACATGTATGATTTCTATTGGGAGCAGTGGTTCCGTTACACGAACGGACTTGTTGAAGATGTAAAAATGTATCGCTGGAATGGCATCGAGTGGGAAAATTACGATTATTACTGGTATGATGAAGAGGGCAATCCGGAGTCACGAATGGGTTCAGGTAAATCAAGTCAGGTTAATCAGGTGTATGTAGATCAGCATGGTCGAAAGTGGATTGCAACAAACGGTGGCGGAATCTCAATGCTTGACGAAGAAAATTACTACTTCACGAATTTTACAACTGAGAATTCATCACTTCCGAGCGATGTTGTGCTCTCCTTTGCACATGATATCTATACGGGTGAGCTCTATGTCGGGACGGCTGAAGGAATGTGCTCATTCAATATCGGAGCTCAAATCAATAACGGAAGGGGAACCGGCAGCATCAAAGATGTAGTGATCTATCCAAATCCATTTAAACCTACAGAGCATTCCTGCATATATTTTGAGTCCAGACCTTATGCAAAGCTTCCGACCGGTGAAAATATGCTCTATGTGTACAATCTTGCAGGCGAGCTCGTTGCCGAAATCGAGGAGTCAGATCATTTCAGATTTTTCTGGGATGGAACAAATAATGGAAAAGATGTTGCCAGTGGAATATATTTCTTTGTGCTTTCATCAAAATCCGGAAAAACTTATTTAAACGGAAAATTTGCAATAATCCGCTAACGTGTAATTGGAGAAAAAGTGGCATTTCAGTTGCTCGATAGTATACAATTTGTTCCAGGAGTTGGACCAAAAAGAGCAAAACTTCTCAATAAATTAGGCGTTAAAACCGTTAAGGATTTACTTTTTTATTTTCCAAGAGATTATCTCAGTAAAATATCTGATAAGCATATCGCAGACCTGAAGATAAATGATATAGCAAGTGTAAAGGGGCGTATAACCGGATTTGATACAAAAGGGAATAGATTTCAAAAGCAACAATTCCGTGTATTTATTTCTGATGGAACGGGCTATATTACTTTGATGTGGTTCAGACCAAGTCCATGGCTTATAAAACAGTTTGAAGTTGGCAAAGAAATAATCATACTTGGGAGAATTCAGTACTACTATAACAAATTATGTGTGATCCATCCTGATTTTGAGATCGTACAGGAAAAAGAAAAGAAAAGTTTCTGGGTCGAACAGGATATTTTGCCATTGTATCCTCTTACAGAAGGCATATCTAATAAAGTATTAAGAAAAATCGTAAAGAACGTCTTATCTCAAAAGCTTTTTCTTGATGAAACCCTACCGGAATATATTCGACAAACCAAGCAACTTATACCTTTGAACGAAGCTCTTCATAAAATACATATTCCGGATTCTGAAAAAGATATTGCAGTATCGCGTAAAAGATTTGTTTTTGAGGAATTATTTTTTCTGGAGCTGATGCTTGCACGCAAGAAAGTGAACTGGCATAAAGCTTCCGGTTATTCCATGGAACTTAAGAAAACATATACTACAAAGCTGAAAAGGGCACTTCCTTATATACTTACTGATGCTCAGAAGCGTGTGCTCAATGAGATCGTGGAAGACATGAAATCACCGCACCAGATGAACAGACTTTTGCAGGGAGATGTGGGTTCCGGGAAAACAATAATATCAATTTTTGCGATGCTGCTTGCAATTGAGAATGGCTTTCAGGCAGCAATCATGGCTCCAACAGAAATACTTGCAACTCAACATTATTTCTCCTTGCGTGAGTTTCTCAAGAATTTTGGCTTGCGAGTAGAACTTTTACTCGGTGGAGTCTACGCAGGAAAGCAAAACATCAAGGAAGCAATTGAAAACGGTAAAGTGGATATTGTCATTGGAACACATTCACTCATTCAGAAAGATGTGAATTTCCATAAACTTGGGATGATCGTGATCGATGAGCAGCACCGATTTGGAGTTATGCAACGGTTATCATTTACTCAAAAAGGATACACTCCCGATAAACTTATCATGAGTGCAACACCGATTCCACGCTCCCTAGCACTAACTGTGTATGGAGATCTCGATGTAAGCGTGATCGATGAACTACCACCCTATAAAAAAGAGATTTATACGAACTGGATAACTGCAAGCAAAAAAGCACAAGTGTATGAATTTATCACAAAACAACTCAAAATGGGACGTCAGGTATATGTCGTGTGCCCGCTTGTCGAAGAGTCTGAGAAATCAGACCTGAGAGATGCAACGAATACTTACAAGGAACTTCAGAGCACTATTTTCAAAGATTTTAAAGTAGGTCTTCTTCATGGCAGAATGCACAACCAGGAAAAAGACGAGATCATGTTTGATTTCAAGGAGCACAAAATCGATGTGCTTGTTTCGACCACAGTTATTGAGGTTGGTATCGATGTGCCGAATGCTACTATTATGATGATCGAGCATGCTGAGCGCTTCGGACTGTCGCAACTTCATCAGCTCAGAGGGCGTGTTGGCAGGGGAGCTTATAAATCCTATTGCGTGCTTGTTGCGTACGAACCCATCAGTGAAGAAGCAATGATACGTCTCAATACATTGAAAGAGACCAATGACGGATTCCGCATTTCTGAGGTTGATCTCGAACTGCGGGGACCGGGTGAATTTTTCGGAACAAAGCAGTCCGGTTTGCCGGCATTTCGTATTGCAAATATTGTTCGAGACAGACAAATTTTGGAAGATGCGCGGAAACTTGCTTTCAAGATCATTCAAAATGATTACAATCTTGATGATGAGAAAAATAGTGAATTGAAACAAAAGTATAGGAAATATTATTTGAAGAGGGAGAGGTTGTTTAGTTATTAGAAGAGTATTATGAAAAAAATAATAGAAATAATAATTATTATAATCATTTTCATGCTATCTATATTAGGATGTGAACGAGTTGTCGATCATCATGATTACACAGCTCCGGAAATTCAGATCACAAATCCTGCCGATGGGGATACTCTTAAACAGAATATAACAGTTCAGGTTGAAGCTTATGATGAAAATGGAATTGATAGAGTTGAATTTTATATCAACAGTCGAATTTTAATCGGTATAGATAATACTGAACCATACAGCTGTTCTTTGGAAATATGTTATTTCACATATAGCGAAGAACATACTCTTTATGCAAAAGCTTATGATAATGAAGGAAATTATTCGACTTCTCAGTATATTTCGATCAAGATCGAGCCATCAATAATTGGATTTCCTCATCTCATATATCCGTCTGATGAATATATGTTTGAAAAGAAATTTATTCAAAATTTTGATTTGTATTTTATGTGGAATAAGGTTGAACAGGCAGATCATTATAAACTTATTATCTCAAAAGACTTGTATTTCGATGAACAATATTCATCCATAGTTGTTGAAGATACTGTTTTCGTAATCAATGATAATTTTGATAATATAACCTATTACTGGTTAGTTCAGGTTTTAGACGAAGAGAATACGGTAATTTCGTATAGTCATATAAATCGAGTTGATATAATTCCTGGTGTGGTTTTAAGATATTCTGAAATCACACACTCTGTGAGTCTAATTGATTACGGAGGTTATGTTGTGACAGGAAGGGGATATTATGATTTTTTAGTATTAAGAATGAATGAATCTGGTGAATTAGATTGGAAAAAATTTTTTGGTGACAGTGGATGGAGTGAAGCGTATTCAGTAATTCAAGCCGAAGATGGTTGTTTTGTCGTAACTGGTTTTACCTATGAATATAAACAAAGTCCAAAGAATGCGTGGGTACTAAAAATTGATCCTGCCGGTAACCTACTTTGGGAAAAAGAACTTGGGATTAATTTTAGCGCAACAGGCAACAGTATTAAAGAAACAATCGATAATGGTTATATCGTTACTGGATCGATCGAATACGATGATAGTACAAATACTGATCTTTGGTTATTAAAGCTTGATAGCGATGGTAATAAAGAGTGGGATATTACCTTTGGAGGATTGGGTGACGATTACGGAAATTCAGTATTACAGTTAGAAGATGGTAGCTTTATTGTGTGTGGTTCAACCTATTCATATGATGTACAGGGATCTGATTTTTTAATAGTAAAGTTTGATGAAAATGGCAATAAACTATGGTATAAAACATACGGTGGAAAGGATTATGAGAAAGGGAATTCGATTATTCGTGGGATTGATAATGGTTATGTGATTGTAGGTACATCACGGCATAATAATAAAGGTATAGGTAGAGATATAAAAGTACTGAAAATAGATGATGATGGATTATATGAATGGGATTCAATATATACACCTGGTTATTATAATTTCGGTAATGATATTACGATTGCACACGATCAAGGATATATAATTGCTGGTGAATCTGACTTAAATGTTGGTCATTCTAATAACTTACTAATACTGAAAATTGATAATTACGGTAATCAGTTATGGTATAAAGATTATGGTGATGAAAGAGGATACGATGAAGCTTGTTCAATTAAGCAGACATCTGATGGTGGATATATTGTAGCAGGTGCCACCGGATCATACTCTCGTAATGAAGGTCATCAAGTTGGTTGGATAATGAAAATTGATGAAGCTGGCTGCGCAAAATAGGATTGATTTGTATGTAATAGTAACAAACTATAATCTATACTTTGATATATACTTAACATAAGGATATTATCTTCAGGGAGTAATAAAGAAGAACTGCCTTGATTTTATGGAATAAAGTTTATCCTAACTCTTTACCGGATGCTTTCAAAATCGTTGTAACAAATTTCTCTTTTTCAAATATTCTTTGAGAAACGCGTTGGATATCTTCGGGGGTAATTTTCTCAATTTGTGCGATCACCCAATCTATTGGACAGATTTCATTATTGTAGATATACTGCTTAGCCAGACGATTCATGCGCGCAGAGGTGCTCTCAAGTCCGATTAAAATGCTCGATTTGAGTAATGCCTTTGTGCGCTCGAGCTCTAATTCTTTAGCAGGTTTATCCAGGAAAGCTTGTATTTCTTTGCGGATCAATTCAATACTCTTCCTGCTGTTTTTGGGATTGGTTGCAGCGTACACACCAATACATCCCGTGTCATGGAAAAAATCTGCAAATGAGCCGATATCATAAGAGATTCCATGTTTTTCACGAATGTTTTGGAAAAGCCGTGAACTCATCCCTCCTGAAAGAATTGCATTGAGTGTAAGGAGAATGTATCGATCTTTATCAGTATAGGGGAAAGTGCGGGTGCCAATGCATACGTGTGACTGGTGATTGGCGTTCTTTGTATAGACATTTTTATATTTTTTGATCGAAGTTGGTGCGCTTAATATTCGCTTGGAAGCAGCAAGGGTTTGTCTTTCAAAATTAAAATATTTTTCTACAAAACGTACGAGCTTTTGATGGTCAATATAACCTGATACAGAGATAATAAAACGATCTGGTCTATAATGCTCGGATATAAAAGAGATACATGTAGATTTTTCAAAATGAGTAACTTCCTCTTTATATCCAACTATTGGGTATCCAAGTGAGTTGTCTGGGAACAGGTTCTCATAAAAATAATCGAAGATCAAATCGCCCGGTGTATCCTGAATGTCATTTATCTCATCTATAACAACTTCCTTTTCTTTTTGTAATTCGTCATCAGGAAAAGTGGAGTGGAGAAGCAGGTCTGAAATGAGATCAATACCTTGTTCGAGATATTCTTCAAGGCATCGCGCATATATACAGGTATATTCTTTGCTCGTAAATGCGTTGACAGATCCGCCAAGAGATTCCAGGAAGTTAGCGATATCTGTTTTTGAACGGGACTCGGTGCCTTTAAACAACATATGCTCCAGAAAATGAGCAATGCCTCTATTGTGAACTGCTTCATCCCTTGAACCAGCGTTTATCCATACGCCGATAGAAATTGAGCGCACATGCTCGACATGTTCTGAAAGTATAGTAATACCATTATTCAAGATTGTTTTTTTATAGCTCATTTATTTCTTTTCTTTGAATTTTGCCGCCATTATATCACTTATGGATTTAGGGACGTATTCCTTTATCGATCCACCAGTGCTGATTATCTGTTTCACCAAACTTGAACTGAGGTAGAGGTATTTGCTCTGTGGGATGAGGAAAATCGTTTCCACATCTCCAGCGAGTGTTCTGTTTGCAAGAGCAATTTGCAGTTCATACTCAAAATCCGAAACTGCGCGAAGTCCACGGATCATTACCGAGCTGTCCTTTTTGAGTACATAATTTACTGCAAGACCTGAAAAGGATTCTACCTGCACATTAGGAATATGTTTTGTGCCTTCTTTCACTAGATCGGCCCGCTCTTTTAAAGTAAAAAGGCACTCTTTATACGTTTCTTCTGCAACGCCAATTATAACCTTATTAAATATCGTAGCAGCACGCTCTATGATATCGATGTGCCCGTTCGTGATCGGGTCAAAAGTGCCGGGATAAATTGCTATTTCTTTCATGTTTTTCCTTATTTTTTCATGATACTTTCGATGTCGGATATTTCTTTTGGGATACCTTTTGAAAGGTTTTTATAACCTTCTTTCGTCACAAGAATATCATCCTCTATTCGTACTCCGAGTTTTTCCTCAGGGATATATATACCAGGCTCTACAGTTATTACCCAGCCCTCTGCAAGCTTCTTTGATCGATCAACAAGATCGTGTGCTGCCAGACCAAGCATATGACTTACACCATGCATATAGTACTTCTTGAATTCTTCATCTTTTTTTATGAGTTTTAGCTGTTTGAGAGTATTTTTCATCAATTGGATGGTTTCATCCTGAAGGTCTTTTAGTGTGAGTCCGGGTTTCACTTTTTTTATAATTGCTTTATTTATATTCAGAACTGTTTCATATACCTCTTTTTGACGATCAGAGAACGTGCCGTTAGCGGGAAATGTTCTCGTGATATCTGCACAGTATTCATTCCATTTGGCACCCACATCCATGAGCACGAGATCATTCTTTCCAACCGTACCAATGTTTTTCTCATAATGCAGGATCGTCGCGTTTTTCCCACTTGCAATGATAGGAGAGAATGCCATATGCTTAGCATTATTTCTTACACATTCAAATCGGAAATGTGCTTCAAGTTCATATTCCTTCATGCCGGGTTTCGTATTCTTCATCACATTTAGAATTGCATCATGAGTGATACGAATTGCGTGCTTCATGTCTTCTATTTCAGCAGGTTTCTTTGCTGATCTTAGCTGTGTAAGATAGTGATCTGGGTTGAGGATTTTCAGCGTAGGATAATGTGTGGTTATATCCTTCAATTGAAAAAGAGTATCTGTAAGATTTAAGCCGATCTTGTTCGACATGTGATCATAGAAGCAGACTTCACTGGACATGGCTACAGGATGAAAAACTCTTGGAAATTCATCTATGTAATAGATCTTATCTATCCCTGATATTTCCTGAGCTTCTTCCCTTGTGAGTTTTCTGCCAATCCACACTTCCATTTCTGGAATATTGCGTTCAATGAACAGGATGGAGTGAGTTGATTTGCCGTATTTCGCAACAATAAGTTGCGCGTTTGCATCCCTAAGTCCAGTCAAATAAAAGAAATTCGCATCTTGGACGAATTCCACAGGGAGAGTGCCAGAATCAGATCGAGTCGCAGAGAATACTGCAACGCTTTTATCAGGTAAAAGTTGATATAGTTCATTTCTATTCGATGTGAAGAATTGTTTATCCATATATCCTTCCTGAATATTTTTTCACCAAAGTTCGAATCGTTATCGAGATTGGCAATATTTTTATTATAAATTGGTCAGGATTACTAATTTTCTGATCTCGATGAATTTGTTACTTATAAGATTAAAATGTCTCTTTAATTAGCTAAATAATTGAACCGTAAAAGCTTTTTCTTATAATTCTCAGAACATTATCCATATCCTGGGGAATGGGGCTGGTTACAAAAATTGTTTTCTTGGTGATCGGGTGAATGAACTCGAGTTGATGAGCATGAAGCGCCTGCCTTCTCAATGTGTTCAGAAATAGATGTCTTACAATCTTCTTGGCTCGTTCCGGCACAAGATTTATCATTTGTTTTTTTGTCGAATACAACATGTCACCCATTACAGGATGCATGAGGTTGGAAAAATGAACTCGGATCTGATGAGTTCTGCCTGTTTCCAACATGATCTTTGTGATATCAAGACCTGGATATGTTTCAATTACTTCATAGTGTGTGACTGCGAGTTTGCCTTCATCGAGGACTGCCATTTTTCTGCTGTTCACAGGATTTCTTCCATACAATGTGCGGATCGTCCCTTCAGGAATAGTAAGATTTCCCATGGTAAAAGCAATATATATTTTTTGGATTTCGTGATTCGCAAAGAGCTCCTTCAATTTGACATGAACGAGATCATTCTTTGCGACAATTATCAAACCGGAAGTGTCCTTATCAAGACGGTGCACAATGCCTGGCCGGAGAGGATCATCAGGGGAGGAAAGGTGTTTCAGATTGTACATAATTGCATTCACAAGTGTTCCGTGGTAATGTCCGGGCGCTGGATGTACGACCATACCTGCAGGTTTATCTATGATCGCAAGATGTTCATCTTCATACACAAAAGACAACTTAATATTTTCCGGTAAAATATCCTTTTTTGTTGGTGGGGGAATTTTTACATGAATCAACTGGTCTTTGTGAACTTGTTCACTTTTCTTCACAACTTTCCCATCAAGAGTCACAAAACCATTTTTTAATAAACGATCAATAAATGAGCGTGAGTAGAGTTCGTTGATGTTTAGGTTCGCTAAGTATTTATCTATTCTGATGATGTCATCTGTGCGTACCGCAAAGGTCAATTCTCTTTCAAATTTATCCTTCTGTTCTTGATTTTCCATCTTCAGTACTTGGCGATTCATATAATTTTTTTAGATCAATGCCAGTTATAACAAAGACCATTCCTGTCACAATTCCTTCTTCATTATGTATTATACCCACATGAAACGTCACATGTTTTTTGATTTTGGGAATGTATATTTTTCGTTCGGCAACGAGCATTTTCTGAGAAAGAGCTTCCTGGAAAAATTTTAAAACTTCGCTTTCATAGTGAAAATCAAGAAGTGGGGGATTATTATCTACAGAAGCTAAACCAAGAAGTTTTTGAGCATGTCTGTCTATCATCACGATTTCATCTTTTTCATTAATAATGATAATGCCGTCATCTGAGTTTTCGAGTATTACATTAAGGCGATGGGCATACTCCTGAATTTTGCTTTTTTTCTCTTTATCAAACTGCTTCAGATTTGTTATCATCATGTTCGTTGCACTAATAAGGGTGGCAACAGGTCCATGGTGGTATTCTTCTGGAACAGAGATATCAAATTTGCCTCTTTTAAGCTCTTCAAAAACTGACTCAATAGGTTTGAGTGAATCCTGTAGTATCATAGGAACGTAGAATAAAAGTACGATACCGAGGATCAATTCTAAAAACAGGAAGATGTACTGGACTGTCATTATTCGATCTTTGATCACCTCATGAACGAGGGTATTATTTAATTTGTAGAGAATAAAAGCTGCATTGACGACAATAAAAATTAGAAGAATAATAACAATAATACGAAGTTTGCTCTGAAATGTTAAATGCATGGAAACTCCAAAAAATTATTCTTTCATCTTTTGCTTTTCAGCAATTTTGATTAAGGCATCAACATCATTATTTTTGCCTATAATAATTATTTTATCTGATTTTTTAAGTACATCATCAGCTGAGGGAAGCACATTTGTATCTTCGAGCAGGATATTATTTCCAAGTTCATCGACTTTTGGTTCTGTGCTTTTTATTGCAATGATGCTGATGTTGTATTTATTACGAACGTCAAGAGTTTTTAGACTTTTTCCCACAAAGAATGTTGGGACTGCGATCTCGACGACACTGTGTTCTTTGGAAATTTCAACATAAGTAAAAATGTGTTGGGAGATCAGAAGATTTGCAATTTCGCGTCCGACATATTGTTCAGGGAAGATCGTGCGTTGAACTCCCATGATAGAGAGAATTCTTGCGTGGAGCTCACTATCCACCTTTGCCATGATCTTACCCACGCCGATCTTTCTGAGAATAGCTGCCGTTAGCACACTCACTTCAATATTTTCTCCGATTGCGATGACCACTGCGTCAACATTACTAATATCGATCGCCCGGAGTGCCTGTTCGTCGGTAGAATCCAGACAAACAGAGTTCGTGACAAATGAACGGACTTCTTCAACCTTTTTTTCGTCATTGTCTATGGCAATAACTTCAGCACCCTTTTTTACAAGGGTTTCTGCGACAGTAACACCAAATCTTCCTAAACCGATTACAGCAAATTGAGCCATTGTTCCTCCGAAAATTTTATCCTTAACCGATAGCTATATTTTCATCAGGATAATGATAATGAACACTTAATTTTTTCTCACTTAATGCGAACGCTATAGTCAAAGGACCGACACGTCCCAAATACATTAAAGCAATAATTGCAAGTTTACCAATGGATGTCAAGTGTGGAGTAATACCCATTGAGAGTCCGACTGTACCAAAAGCGGAGAATGCTTCAAATACTATCTGCTCAAAGTTGAATCCACGGTTTGCTTCAGAAACGCATAGAACCAGTATGAGCGTGACAAGGATCGTACCGGAGATCGTAATCAGAGACATTACTTTTTTTGTATTTTCCGAAGAGACTGAGCAATTAAAAACTTCCACATCTTCCCTGTGACGTATGATCGACCATACTGAGAGAATAAGAATCGCAAAACTCGTGGTTTTGATGCCACCCCCGGTAGAACCCGGTGAAGCACCAATAAACATAAATACGATCATTAAAATTACTGATGCAAAACTCATTTTTGAAATATCGAGAGTATTGAAACCTGCTGTCCTGGTTGTGACCGATTGGAACGTTGATGCAAGAATACTGTTTTTCATCGGGAGCTGGTTCAATTGATTATTATACTCAAATGCGAAGATCAAAATACTTCCAATAACGATTAAGGCAATAGTTGTGACAATGACAATTTTTGAGTGTAAAGACAAGAATCGGATGTGTCTTCGTCTGATGATATTGTTATACACATCGAGCAGGACAGTGAAACCGATCCCTCCAGCAATTATAAGGGACGTGATTACAAGATTAACGCTCCAGCTTCCTTGAAAACGCATAAAACTGTCCGGATACAAGCAAAATCCTGCATTACAAAAGGCGGAGACAGAATGGAACATACAATGTCCGAGAAGATCAAAATTTGAGAGTGGGACAAAATGAGCGAGGGGCCGGAACTTTAAGAAAAGTACCATCGCTCCGATCAATTCAAAAGTAAAGGTTGTAATTAGAATTGCGCGAAGCAACTTCATCATGCTTGCTTTATTTGCTTCTCCAAGCACACCCTGCAAAAGTGACTGTCCTTGCAGACCTATCTGTTTCCCAAAAAGCATGATGAGCGCTGTGGAAAAAGTCATTATTCCAAGCCCGCCGATCTGCATCAATATGAGTATTATTGCATGCCCGAAAGGCGAGAAGTCAGTACCAGTATCGAGAACTATCAAGCCGGTTACACAAGTTGCAGAAGTTGCGGTAAATCCAGCATTGATCGGCCCAATACTTTCTCCATTTGATGAAGCAAGTGGCAAACTCAGGAAGGTTGTACCCAATAGAATGATCAATCCAAAACTCAATAAGATTACTTTTGAAGGATGATTTCTAAAGCGTGAAAACAGGTTCACAGCAGATTTTGTAGACGCAAGCATATCAATAAGAATAATGATCTGACGCAGGACAATATACACCTGAAAAACAATAAGATCGTTATAAAAAATGAATGAAACGACAACTGCACAGAGATCGAAGAAAATCTTTTTTATATAAGTGAAGCTACCACGATTGTAATAGATTTTCAGGATATTAAGACAGGCAAAGTAGAAAAGGAATATTTTTGTAAATTCGTTAAAAAGAGAGGTGTAATTACTATTAAATTGCTGATAGACTACAAAAAAGC
>JAGHCS010000026.1 GCA_021160355.1 Candidatus Cloacimonadota bacterium | reverse complement strand
GTTTATAAAGAAAGCGATCAAATCAATGGGAATTATAGAGGATGATAAAATTCTCGATTTTGGTGCAGGAACAGGTAGAAATGCACTCCTGATGAATAAACAACTATCCAGCAAAGGAGAAATTCTGGGATTGGAAATCTCCGAATTAATGATTGCACAATTCAATGAGAAGACGAAAAATTTCGCTAATCTCAATATCAAGAATCAACGAATTGACCAACCTTTTGAGCTTGAAAAGAAATACGACAAAGTTTTTGTTTCCTTTGTGTTTCACGGTTTTCCTTTTGACATACAAAAGAAAATTATCCAAAATGCTTTCAACGCTTTAAAAGAAAACGGTGAATTTATTATTCTTGATTTCAATGAATTTGTGACTGATGAAACACCGTTCTATTTCAGGATTCCCTTTAAAATAATCGAATGCAAATATGCTTTTGACTATGTGGAACGGGATTGGAAGCGCATCTTATCTGAGTTTGGTTTTGGTGAATTCAGAGAGAAAACATTTTTAAAGAAACATATTCGTTTATTGAAAGCAAAGAAAGGAGCAAAAAAATGAAACTTTTAATGATCTATTCCGAAAAATTTGCCTATAAAACCAGCATCAAAAATTTGGAATCTGTAGAAAAATATGAGAAGGAAAAACAGATTGAAAATACACTTGTAGGGTTTATTCAGGTAGAGCAAAAAGACGAAGAAGATATTTCAAAAGTGGAAACCAAAATGATCAAAAACCTGAAATGGGCTGCAAAGAAAAATGATACAATCAATATTGTATTACACTCTTTTGCGCATTTATCTATGAGCAAAGCAGAAGAAGGAATAACAAAAGAACTTTTTAATCGAGCTGAACAAAGATTGAAAAATTCCGGTTATGAAGTTTCACAAACTCCATTTGGTTATTTTCTTGATTTAGACGTTCGGGCTCCGGGAAGATCATTAGCAAGAGTATTTAAAGAATTCTAAATGATTGAAAAGGCTGCTGAACTTATTAAAAATGCTAAACACGTAACAGCATTCACGGGTGCTGGAATTTCAGTGGAAAGCGGGATTCCGCCCTTTCGAGGGAAAGATGGTTTATGGAGCAAATTCGATCCTATCTTTTTGGATATTAATTATTTTAACCAATATCCTCTCGAATCCTGGAAATTGATCAAAGAAATATTTTATGATTTTTTTGGAAAAGCAAAACCAAATGCTGCACATTTCGCTCTATCAGAAATGGAAAAATTAAGTTATATCAATTCTGTTATTACACAAAATATTGATAACCTTCATCAGCAAGCAGGAAGTAAAAAAGTATATGAATTTCACGGAACATCTCGAAATTTGATATGTACAAACTGTAATAAAATTTATTCCGCGACGAACATAGATATATCTCAATTGCCGCCTAAATGTGAAAGATGTGGAACTGTTCTAAAACCCAATTTTGTTTTTTTTGGTGAACCCATTCCCGAGCCGGCAAGAACAAATTCTTTTGCAGAAGCAGCAAAAGCAGATGTTTTTATTCTAATCGGTACAACAGGTGAAATTATGCCTGCTTCTATTATTCCAATCGAAGCAGAAAAGAATGGTGCAAAGATCATCGAAGTAAATATTCAACCATCGAATTATACAAGTTCGATTACGGATATTTTTTTGGAAGGCAAAGCAACGAAAATAATGCAAAAATTACTCGAACTTTTAAAAGGAAAATAGTCATCTATGAATATGTTTACAAAAGAAGAACTTCAAAGCTGCACACGCTGCCCTCTTTCTCAATCCCGCACTCATGCACTAGCTGGTGAAGGAAATATGAATGCTGATATGATGCTCATCGCTCAAGCTCCGGGAGAATTGGAAGATAAGAAAAACAGGATGTTCATTGGACCTTCCGGTAACATTCTGCATGCACTTCTGGAGGAAGCTAATATTAATGAAGATGATTTATATATGACCAATCTTATCAAATGCGTTCTCCCCAAAAATCGAAGACCAAAGCAAAGCGAGATCAAGGCATGTTCAATGTATTTAGATATGGAAATTGAGGAAATAGCTCCAAAAATATTAGTTCCACTCGGTTATTATGCAACTAAATATATTTTCGAGAAGTATTCTTTGCATCAATTTGCTCGATCGGAATTTACTGAACTCATAGGAAAATTGTTCGTTGCTGATAACATGCAAATATTTCCCCTATCACATCCGGCATTATTACTATACCGAAAAGAATTTTATAAAAATTCTGTCGTTAATTTTAATAACCTTAGAAAAATAATAGCAAAAAAATGATTATAATAAAAAATAACAAAGAAATAGAAAAAATGAGAAAGGTAGGAAAATTTGCTGCCCAATTATTGGATTATATTGAACCATTTGTAAAAGAAGGAGTGACGACACTTTACTTAAACGACCTTTGTGAAGAATTTACTCAAAAACACGGAGCTATTTCAGCACCTTTACATTATAATGGATTCCCAAAAAGTATCTGTACTTCGATCAATAATGTTGTATGTCATGGAATTCCTTCCAAAAATGATATTTTGAAAGATGGTGATATTATTAACATTGATGTAACGGTGATTTTAGATGGTTTTCACGGTGATACTTCCCGTACTTTTATGATCGGCACTGTTGATGATAATGTAAAAAATTTAGTAAGACGAACCAAAAAAGCAATGTATAAAGGAATTAACGCTGTAAAACCCGGAAAATATTTATATGAAGTTGGTAAAGCGATTGAAAAATATATTAGCAAATTTGGCTATTCCATCGTTCGGGAGTACGGAGGACATGGTATTGGACGAGAATTTCATGAAGAACCACAAGTATTTCATCACTTTACTTTAAGTAATAAAATGCCTTTACGTGAAGGAATGACATTCACTATTGAGCCAATGATAAATATGGGCAGCTCTTATCTGGTAAAGACTTCCAAAAAAGATGGCTGGACAGTTACAACTGCTGATGGAAGTCCAAGTGCACAATTTGAGCATACGATTTTGGTCACAGCTGATGGTGCTGAAATATTAACAAAAATATAATTTGCAAAAACATGGAGTAATAATGAAATATTTATTTGGACCTGTTCCTTCTCGCAGATTAGGAATATCACTCGGCGTGGATTTGGTGCCGCTAAAGGTATGTAGCTTAAATTGTATTTACTGCGAAGTTGGTAAAACCACAAATCTAACGATCGAAAGAACGGAATATATTCAGCTTGATGAAGTGATCGATGAACTTAAAAAATACCTTAAT
>JAGHCS010000034.1 GCA_021160355.1 Candidatus Cloacimonadota bacterium | reverse complement strand
TTTGGTGGTGACTGTGCAGGTGGTACTCTGTTCGGAGCACTGTATCATGGACATCCTCAAATTGAAGCATTCAATCGTATCCCTGTTGATATCGCAAGTTTTGGACAGCATGATTTTGATTTCGGAGTAGAGAACAATATGCAATTGATCGAGGAATCTGGTTTCCAATGGATCACATCAAATTTAGTTGGAGAGGATGGAACATCTTATGCTGATCTACCGAAATATCTAATATTGGAGCAATCGGGAATACGAATTGGTTTTATCGGGCTTACCGATGCCATGGAAACAACAAAACAGAGTGAGAATATTCATCAGATTGAACTTCCTGAAGCAGCGAAGAATACGATCAGGATGATTGGTAATGAAAATGTAGATTTCATTATCGCAATTACACAAACCGATAGTGAAACGAATAAGCGCTTACTAAACGATATTCCTGAAATCGATGCAATTTTAACAGAAGAGCGGTCCGAAACCATTACCGAAGTATCCTATATTGGAAAAAAACCAATAATATCACCTTGCGGAAATATCGGATCGGTTGCACGATTGGATATAAGAAAAGAAGCGGATACATTCACTACTTTTCTCGCGGCGTATCCGGTTAACAAGAATGTTGAATCAGACCCCATTATGAAGGCATTTGAAAAGAAGTATCAACAAGCACTCGAAGAAAAACTAAACGAGGAACTCGCCTTTCTGAAATCACCTCTCATAGCAGGGATTACAACAGATCACGCAAGCAGATGGAAAGAAACGAATGTTGGGAATCTTCTCACGGACAGCTTCAGAGAGTATTTTCAAGCAGACATTGCTGTGTTGAACGGGGGAGGAATTCGTGCAGACGCTCAGGAAGGACCATTTACTGTAAAGGATGCGATGGCACTTATTCCTTTCGGAAATCGTATTTGCCTGATTGAAATGTCTGGTGAGGATATTATGTCTCTTTTGGAACATGGCACTTCGGCTGTAGAAGAAAAAGCAGGACGGTTTCTGCAAATCTCAGGAGCATCATATTCTTATAATCCGCAAAAAGAACCATACAACAGAATTGTGCGGGTTATGGTCGGAGATAAGCCGCTTGAAAAAAGTAAGATGTATAAGGTTGCGCTTCCTGACTATATATTGCATGGAGGAGATGGATTTCTTATTGATAAGAATATTAACATTCTCGTTTATCCCGATGCTGCACCCAAGGATATTGAAATATTTATAAGCTATTGTCAGAAAAGAAAAGAGATCGAAGCAAAAATGGAGGGCAGGATAACGGTAATAAACACAGAAAATACAGAGGATTAAAATTATTAGGATGCTGAATTACAAGATGTAACTGAATCTCGTAGGCTAAGCAATCAATTTCAGGCATACCCCCCAAAATCATTCAATGATATTCTCTATGGTCTATGAATAAGGGGTTTTCGGGAATTAGAGAGCGGAAAATTAATTTTAGCAAAAACGGTAAATTTTATCAACCTTTGCTGTTGTCCCCCTGAGCCTGTCGAAGGTTTGTCGCACTTCGAGAACCTCAGTGTGGCAGCGTTTTAGTATAGATAAGTATGTTGTATTTCTTAGCTTTTGGATAAGCATATTTCGATCGTTTAGTTAAAAATACCATCATTTTGAAAAATTTTGGGGGTATGCGTGTAAGCAATCAATTTTTCTTGACATAGGATATAAGCCATATCAAAAACAATTAGTGTTTTTCATTCTAAAATTTTTTTATTCCTGTTGAAGTGTAAATTGTGAGTTATTATTACAATAATAAATAAAAAACAGGAGTAAAAATTAGTTATATAAATTATAATAAATTAAAAAAGGAGCCCATAATGCAGTACAATTTATTATCAGAGAATGAGATGAAAGCAATTGACGCCCTCAAAGAGTACCATGGAGGTGCGAGAGAGATAGTTGAAACCATCAAAGAGATGAGAAATTTCGAAACAAGAAAACGCATCCTTGCAGAAAAAGGATTCGGTGCAATGATCGAAGATGCGGAAATGCTTGTGAAAAAATTTCCAAAGATCGAGGATTTTGAAGTAGAGAATGACATCTCATATAATGACAATTATGGCATTGCAACAGCACAGGTTTCCGGCTGGCAGGGAGCGAAGGTTACGCATCATGCAATGAAGCGTATCGCAGAAAGTGCATCTTCTGATGAACCCTGTTTTGTTCCCTCCGAGTTTATCTCGGTCGTTGCGCTAACTGATAATTATGTTTATAATGGTGATTTGATGGCGACTCTTATGATGTCTGAGAATATCATGAAGGCATCCAAATTCTGCAGTACGAATCTTATTGGGATTCCTCAACCCGAGAGTAGATTCCTTGAGCTTGAAAAAGTGACCGGAGCTACATTTGAACGAGCTGATGTGGGAAATGGTATGTCCGCTTTGACTCTGAAGAACCAGGGCACTTTTTTCGGAAACTTTGGAGGTATCGAAGTTGCAAATAATAACCATCTTGTTTATCTGGACGGTATCACTCGAACCGCTTTAGCCACCGGTGCAGATTTCTTTCTCAATCCGAGCTGGAGTACGATCATCGCCATTTGTTATTATGGCAGAGATATTCCAAATCTTCATATCAAGATTTCAATGCTGCTTTCTACTCAAAATACCATGCAGTTCAGGATGCTGCTGAATATCATGAAGGAATATCTAAGAGAAGACGGTACTTCTCCACTCTATGAAATAAATATCGGCAATGGAGCTACTGCGGAAACATTCATTCAATGTGCAAAAGAACTGAAAGAGAGCGGCATCAAGGGTGTCAGTCTCGCAGCACACATATACATTAATCCGGATCTTGGAATGGCTGGTTTCAACTGGACAGATAATGCATTCAAGGTTCTGGAAAGCGGCACGAACATGACATTCAAATATGAAAGCGATGGCACAGCTCGTGAACTCGATACAATGGAAGCATATTTCCTGCCAGAAGACGAACGAGATGCTGTTGCAGATAAAATCGGTGATGTTATTTTTTATAAAGCACTCCGTGCAACAAAAGATGGTAAAGCATTCATGAAGAAAGGCATTAAAGTGATCTTCGGTGGCGCATCGTATTGAGAATGAATATAGAAAAACCACAAAGAACACGTCTCCTCAGCCAGCTGGCTGATACGCCGTGGCATGTAGAGAAGATATTAGAAATAAAGATTGATAGTCTAATTATAAACCAATAAGTTCTCTGTGGTGAGTTATTTGCTTATGAATAATTATCTTACGAAAATGATAGAAAGGTAGAAAGATGGTTGATAACTGGCAGTATAAGTTTTCCGAAAATATGAAAAATTACGGTGGATATTCCATCGGTAAATTATTCAGTTTGTTAACTGATCCTGAAATCATATCCCTTGCCGGGGGATTGCCCTCACCTGATATTTTTCTGAAAGAAGAAACAAGGATAGCTTCTAAGAATAGACTTGAAAAAGACATAGAAACGATAATGCAGTACACACCGATTGGAGGTGAGTCCACACTCATTGAAGCGATTATCCAATTCATGAAAAGAGAGGATATCGAGATTACCAGGGAAAATATTCTAATAACTTCTTCCGGTCAGCATGGGCTCGATATAACCGGACGGCTTTTCCTTAATCCGGGAGATATTGTTATGATCGACCGTCCGACCTTTGCTGGTGCGATCGTGGCTTTCCAGCTTCAGAATCCGGGTTTTGTCGGTGTGGATATCGAAGATGATGGACCGAATGTCGATGGGTATAGAGAAAAGATCATTGCACTGGCAAAAACAAATAAGAAGCCCAAATTTATATACGTAGTACCGGATTTTCAAAATCCCTCGGGCATCACCATGAGTTATGAAAAGAGAATTGCACTCCTCGACTTGAGTTATGAATATGATATTCCCATCATCGAGGATAGCCCATACAGAGATTTGCGATATTACGGCGAATCCATTCCATCGTTATTATACCTTGATCAGCAGAGAAAAGGGAATAATGTTATTGGACTTTTTACCTTCTCCAAGCTCTTCTGCCCCGGAATGAGGGTAGGATATAACATCGGTGCACCGGAAGTGATACAGAAAATGACGAACATCAAAGAGGGAAATGTGCTCAACACCCCGAAATACAACCAGGATCTTTGCACTGCTTTTCTCACTGAGATGAACTTCAACTCGCATATTGAAAAGTGTATCAAATATTATAGAAAAAAACTCGAAGTATTCATGGATACGATGGAAGAGTGCTTCCCTGAAGAGACAGGGGTCTCATGGACGAAACCGGAAGGTGGATTATTCTTGTGGGTAACGGTTCCGGAACATATCGATACAAAAGAACTATTTTACGAAGCGATAAAATTCAAGGTTGCTTTTGTTCCGGGTGAGGTTTTTTATGGTGAAAATCCAAGCAAAAACCACATGCGTATAAACTTCTCATACGCAACCGAAGCGCAATTAGCTGAAGCAGTAAAGCGGCTCTCTGCTTGTATTAAGGATCAAATATAAAGATATATAATTATGTACCTAGGAATAAAAGATAAGATCGCATTTGTCTCTGCATCGAGTAAAGGGCTTGGTAAAGCAGTGGCACTCCAACTTGCTCAGGAAGGTGCGAAAGTCATTATCTGTGCGAGGGATGAAGATGAACTTATAAAAGCAAAGGCAGATATAGAGTATAGAACCGGTGCCGAGATCATGTCACTCCAGCTTGATGTTACTAGCCAGGAGCAGATTAATAAAGCAATTGATGCGATAATAAAAGAATTCGGCACGATAGATATTCTCGTATGCAATGCCGGAGGTCCTCCTGCAGGAATGTTTGAAGATTTTACGCCTGATGATTATCGGGAAGCAGTCGAATTGAATCTCATGAGTACAATAACACTGTGTTATAAAGTGATTCCTTTCATGAAAAAACAGCAGTGGGGCAGGATCATTAACATCACCTCAGTATCTGTGAAACAACCTATCGATAATCTGATCCTTTCGAATACATCGAGATCTGGTGTGATCGGATTTACCAAATCACTTTCAAATCAGGTTGCCAAGGATGGTATAACAGTCAATGCAGTATGTCCCGGATATACAATGACCCAAAGAGTAGTGAACCTAGCGAGATCATATGAAGAAAACGGCAAGGGATCTGTCGAAGATTTTTATGAAACGATCGAGCGTACTATTCCCATGGGAAGGATCGGTTTACCGCACGAGTTCGCAAGTGCAGTTGCATATCTGGCAT